>CAMMKL010000017.1 GCA_946497265.1 uncultured Clostridia bacterium
CATAGTTTTTATCATAGACGCCGTTTTCCCCCATAGGGAAGGAAAGCACATCGGTCGGGGCATCGATCTTGCGGTGCAACAGGTTCAGCTCGTGAATCTGCTTATTGTCCACAAAGGTCACGCTGACTTCAGCCGGCCCTTTGAATTCCTCCATGCGCAGCACGGCGTTACAGCAGCGGCGTACCAGCATACGCAAGCCGGTAGGAATTTTGACTTCTTTTTGGTTGTTTGAAATAATGACTCTAATCTTATCCATAATTATCGATTCCTTTTATCCTCTTCGTTTTTTTCGTAAGCTTTGATAATATCCTGCACCAGCTTATGGCGAACCACGTCTTTTCCGGTAAAGCGGATCTGGGCAATGTCGTCAATCCCCCTTAGGATTTTAATGACATCCTTAAGGCCGGAACGCCTGCCATCCGGCAGGTCGATCTGGGTCACGTCCCCGGTGATAACCATTTTGGAGTTAAAGCCTAAGCGGGTTAAAAACATCTTCATCTGCTCCGGCGAAGTATTCTGCGCTTCGTCCAGGATAATAAAGCTGTCGTCTAAGGTGCGGCCGCGCATATAAGCAAGCGGAGCCACCTCGATATTGCCGCGCTCGACATATTTCTGGTAGCTTTCACTGCCGAGCATGTCAAACAGCGCGTCATACAACGGCCGTAAATAGGGGTCTACCTTTTGCTGCAGATCGCCGGGCAAAAATCCCAGTTTCTCCCCCGCCTCTACTGCCGGGCGGGTTAAAATGATGCGGTTCACCTCATGTGCGCGGAACGCCGTAACCGCCATAGCCACTGCAAGGTAAGTTTTGCCGGTACCGGCAGGCCCAACACCAATGGTGATCGTATTTTTTTTAATTGCCGAACAATAATTCTTTTGACCCAACGTCTTTGGTTTAACCGGTTTGCCGCGCGAAGTAATACAAATGCAATCCCCCGCTAAAGCAACCACCTTCTCCTCGCTGCCCTCGCTCACCAAGGACATACAATAGCGTACATTCTGGTCGCTGAGCGCCTCTCCCCGGTTAATCAGGGAGAGCAGGCTGTCGATAACGCGGCAGGCTTTGGATACTTGTTCCGGGTCTCCTGTCACCTTTAATTCTGAGCCGCGGCTTACCACATCCACTGCGTATTCGTTTTCAATCAGTTTGATGTTGGCGTCAAAGCTTCCAAATAAAGCGGCAATGTGTTCCATTCTGTCAATGTTAATCAATTGTTCCGACATTCCATCACCTGCGATTCTTTTAAAATTCTAGTAAAAAGGCATCAAAAAAATGAACCCTATTGTTTAATTATTATAACACAATCCATTAGGCAAGTCATTAAGAAATTGTCAATTTTATGAGTTTTGTAAGATGTGATCATGCTAACCAGCTGTTTTTGCCTTTGGATTACCTATTTTATCTAACAAAATGACCGGATTTTACGAAAAAACCCGGCTGATACAACCAAAATTTTTTATTCCGGCACCTGCACTTCTAATTTCGATTCTTCTGCAATGTTTTCCCGGCATTCACAATCAAACGTCACACGGCATCCGGTATCGGTATATTCTACCCTTTCGGTCTTTTCCAATATGGTGACGTCTTCTTTTGCCAGTTCGTCAATCTGCCGCTGCAATTCCTCTTGGGCTTTTGCCTTTGCTTCTTCTTTCGTCAAGACGGTAGTAATCTCCTGCTGTTTGATCCAGCTCTCCGTATACCAGAAAACAGGAAGCGTAGAGCCGAAAAGGACGAATTGCTTTGCCTCCCTTTCACAAGCATAGCCTTCCGCCGGCACCGTTGCGGCATTCACAGGGAAATCAAACCCAAACAGCCCCAGGCGGTTCCTACGTATCGGTTCGCCTACCGGCTGGGTAACCGTCTGTTCAAACGGAACTTCGGCGGTAAGCGTTCTTTTGACAGACGCATACACCTTGCCGTCGGCGTGCTTCAGCATGCTTCCCCCGTGAATATCTTCCACTATGGCGCTGATGAGAAGCTGGCCTTCCACCACGCCGTCCCCTTCCTTGACTACGGCGGTGCCGGTGTGAGCCTCTATCTGCAATATTTGTCCGGCACACCGGGCCTTGATGTTACAAGGCTCGTTTTCCGGCACCATGTACGGGGCCATGTCCCGTTCTTTCAGACGGATGTCCGCCCGTCCCCCGCTGATGTTGACCGCAAGCCAGGATACTTCCGGCAAACGGGCGGTCGCCCCCTGTTCCACCAACGGAAGGTTGATAGCCCGCTTGAGCGTTCCGGGCTTAAGCCCCATCTCTTCGGCTGCTGCGAGCACCTGTTCGCGGGAAAGACGGCTGTTGCCCTCCACTTGTACATCCCAGACAAACAAGGACAGGCATTGGATCACAGCAAAAAACAACACCGCACCGGCGACCAAGCCCGGCCTGCGGCGCAGATGGCGAAGGTAAAACGGTAGCCCGCTGCGCTTTTGCACACGCAGGCGCAGCCCGCTGCGTTTGGCCAAAGGGCGCAGGCCGAAGTAGTCGGCGCAGGCTGCCCGGGCGGTCAGCACCGTGCCTTTGCATTTTATATCCCACAAACGCGCCTGCGAACGGGCTACCGCATTGATAAAATGTTCCGGATGTTTGCCCTCGGCACGGAAAGAAACCGATCCGTAAAACCATCGGAGTATCCATAGCGCAACCATTCATCCACCTCACGTTACAAATTCAATAGACGTTATAAAACCCTCTACGACCAGCGAATCGGGGGTTAGGCATTTGATATTGAGCCCCCGGCCCAGAAAGCAGGCGATCATTTTCCCCATATTGATCCGGATTGCGGATTCATCGTATTGCAGGATGGAGCGGCATCCCTCCACAATCACTTCCCGGTTGCCGTGCATCTCAAAACGAGCCGCCCCGGCCAGGCAGCCAGGCGGCAGCTCCAAGGCCCGGCTGATACGGTCCATTTTCATCTATATACACCCCCATACACATCAAGCGGCATTTCGTACAGCGGGAATTGGCTTTTTCCGTCGAAAGGAACATTTGGTTTGCTTTTCTATTTTGGTTTCCCGGATAGGCTTACCAATCAAATTTATGCAATTGTCAAAGCAAACATCACCGTTTTTCACCCTTTCCCCTGTAAAACAAGCAATTTCTTATGCAAGAGCAAAACATTGCCCACGCCACATTTTATCGATTTTTTCTCTTCCTCGTGGGTTTCCCTACAGATTGCCGCATATAAATGGATCAGACTGTAAACCGAGGTGATCTTGTGTCAAAAGTCAAAGGAATTCTTTCCATCGCGTTTACCGCCCTGCTGGTGACCGCTGCTGCCGCGGGAATTTTGTGTTTTCCCAAAACCTCTACCCAAGGCGCGCGCACCGGCCTTCAATTTTGTGGTGAGATCCTAATCCCCTCGATATTCCCTTTCATGGTGCTGTCTTCGTTTGTGGTGAAATCCGGCCTCTCCGCACGGATGGGCCGTGTGCTTTCCCCGGTCACACAAACGCTCTTCCATCTGCCCGGCAATACAGGGGCCACCATCCTGATCGGCATGATCGGCGGCTACCCGTCCGGGGCGCGCGGGATCAAGGCACTTATTGAGCAGGGAGAAATTTCAGAAAAACAGGGCGCCCGAATGCTGTGTTTTGCTGTTGGCGCAGGGCCTGCCTTTGTCATCAGTGCGGTGGGCGGCGGACTGCTGAACAGCGGGCGTGCAGGTGTGCTGCTTTTCCTTTCCCAAATTACAGCAGCCCTGCTTATCGGTATATTGGCCGGCCTTCCCTATCGAAAAGAAAAAAACGAATGCAAAGATCGATCTGAAAAAGGCCGCTCCACAGATTTTTCCACCGCTTTGGTGGACTCCACCTCGGATTCCGCATCCGGAATGCTCAGCATGTGCGCTTTTGTCATCCTTTTTTCCGCCTTGATTTCCATCCTACGGGAAAGCGGCGCGGGGGAAGCTTTGACCCTTCTGCTGACCAAATGCGGCGTCCCGCCTGCCGCCGCACGGACGTTGCTTTCTATCCTTCTGGAAGTCACCGGAGGGTGTAGCGAAGCGGCGCGTGCGGGTGCAAGCCCTACATTAATCTCTTTCGCGCTTGGGTGGGCCGGGGTATGCGTACATTTTCAAATCGCCGCCTCTCTGCATTCGTTTCACTTTTCCCGGGCAAAGTTTACTTTTTTCCGGCTTGCGCACGGGCTGCTGGCAGCTGCGGCCTCCGCCGTACTGTTCCGCTTTTTTCCACAGGAACAAGAGGTATTTTCAAACCTGAGCAAACCGGCAGGGGCTTCACTCGCCGCCGATCCCACGGGAAGCGTTATGCTTTTGGCGGTCTGCGCTTTGTTCTTACTGACATTGTCGGCACAAAAAGTAGATTTTCGGCGGAAAAAGTGCTAAAATATCCTGGAACCTGAACATACCCGTCTATGACAGCCTGGAGGTACAAACGGATGAAGAAAAAACTATTTGGAAAAAATATTTCCTGCGCCTGTGAATACTGTTCCCATAACACCAATCACAGCGGGGGAATTCACTGTGAAAAGAAGAAAACCATAAAAAAGGGCAAATGCCGTTTTTTTTCTTACGATCCGATCCGGCGCGTTCCCCACGCGACCCCTGCGCTTCCCCAGTATAAACCAGAGGATTTTGCTCTTTAAATCTATAATTCAAAACAAGCCTGTAGTTCGGCGCATAAACGTCGGCCTACAGGCTTTTTTGTAATTGCCGATAAATGTGGAAACCAGTATTGACACAATGTCAGAACCATGCTATAGTATAAGCAGTGACACAATGTCAGAATAAGAGGCAGCTATGGGCTGCGGATGTTACCATACCAAGAGCTTCCTCTATACCATTGGCAATCCTGTCGCTGTAAAAATGATAAGTAAGGAGGACTTACCCATGTTAGGCAATTTTTCGTACTGCAACCCCACAAAGCTTTACTTTGGTGAAGATTCGCTGAACTACCTAAACACCGAGCTGCCCAAGTACGGACCGAACGTCGTGCTGGTCTACGGCGGAGGGTCCATTAAGAAAAACGGCATCTATGAAGAAGTTGTAAAAATTCTGAACGCCAACAACAAAAACGTGGCGGAAATTCCCGGCGTCATGCCTAATCCGACGGTAGATAAGCTCTACGAAGGCGTAGAGATCGCCCGGAAGCACCATGCAGATTTTCTGCTGGCCGTGGGCGGCGGCTCGGTCTGTGACTATGCCAAGGCGGTTTCCGTGTCGGTGAACTGTGAGGAAGACCCCTGGGATAAATATTATCTCCGCTTTGAGGAACCTACCTGCGAACCTCTGCCGGTAGGTTGCGTGCTGACGATGGTGGGTACCGGATCGGAGATGAATGCCGGCGCCGTCATTACCAATCCGCACACACACCAAAAGATCGGCCATGTGTTCACGGATGAGAAGATCATGCCGAAATTCGCCATCCTCAATCCAAAATATACCCTGACGTTGCCCCACTACCAAATGGTAGCCGGTATCTATGACATCTTCAACCACATCTGTGAACAATACTTTTCAGGCGAGGACGATAACACAAGCGATTATATCAGCGAAGGACTGATGCATTCGGTAATCCATGCCAGCCGCATCGCCAACAGGGATCCACGGAATTACGAGGCCCGCAGCAACCTGATGTGGGCAGCTACCTGGGCGCTTAACACCCTGATTTCCCGCGGCAAATCCACTGACTGGATGGTGCACATGATCGGCCAGTCGGTTGGCGCCTACACCAACGCCACCCACGGTATGACCCTGGCTGCCGTCTCGCTGCCATATTACCGGCACATCCTGCCCTATGGAATTCAAAAATTCAAACGTTTTGCCGTGAACGTGTGGAATATTGACCCTACGTGCAAGACTGATGAGCAGGTAGCCGAAGAAGGGATGCAGGCGATGGAAGCATGGATGAAGGAGTTGGGCCTCATCATGAGTATTTCCAAGCTGGGAGTTACAGAGGATATGCTGGAAGGAATCGCAAACGGCACCATCATCCTTTCCGGCGGTTACAAAGTGTTGGAACACAAAGAGATTGTCGCTATATTGAAAGAGAGTATGTCAAAGTAGGGCCTGAGTGAAGGAGGGGATATAATGGGTTCAAAAGTCTATTTTACGCGGGAAATTACACCGGAAGCGGTTGTAAGGTTGTATCATGCTTTGGGCATCAAGCTGCCCGGCAAGGTAGCCGTAAAAGTTCACACCGGCGAAAAAGGAAACCAGAACTTCCTGCACCCGGAGTTCTGGAAGCCTATGGTGGAAGAAGTCCACGGCACCGTGGTGGAGTGCAATACCGCCTATGGAGATGCCTCCGGGGGCGTGCGTGATCATACCGCATCTCACTTAAAGCTTTTGGAAGAGCATGGCTGGACAACATATTTTAATGTAGATCTGATGGATGCCGAAGGGCAGGAAATCATCTGGCCTATTCCCAACGGTAAGGTGCTAAGAGAAAACCACCTGGGAAAAAATATTATCAACTATGATTCCATGCTGGTGCTGGCCCACCTCAAGGGCCATCCCGCCGGCGGCTACGGCGGCGCGCCCAAGCAGCTTGCCATCGGCTGCGCTTCCCGTGCAGGCAAGGCGCTGATCCACTCTGCCGGAAAGACGGACGACCGTTTTGAAACCTGGCGTCAGCACGCCGGCTACGTGGCTTTTCCCGAAGCCATGGCCGACGCAGCCTCCAGCGTGGTGGATCACTTCAGGGGAAAAATTGCCTTCATCAACGTAATGAAAAATCTGTCGGTGGACTGCGACTGCTGTGTGGTAGCCGAAGATCCTTGCATGAAAGATATCGGTATCCTGGCTTCTCTTGACCCGGTGGCCATCGATCAGGCATGCATCGACCTAGTCGTTGGCTCCGATGACCCGGGAAAAGGGCATTTCATGGAGCGAGTCAACAGCCGTAACGGAATACACACTATCGAGGCCGCCGCGGAGCTGGGCGTTGGCAGCCGGGAATATGAGCTGATCCAATGGTAAAAAAGAGCGCATACTACCGGCAAAACATTGATTTCTTTTTTGCATACGTTGTGACTGCCTGTTGCTAGCCCCTCCCCTCTGCCAAATTGGTCTGGATGGACAAGAAGAACGCAAACGTATCAATCTACCGTCCCACTATTAAGCACAGCCGGTTTAGAAGATGACGCAGTTTGACACGGATTTGATGAGAAGAGCCCCGTTTGGTTCTGCCATGATTGTACCGGCAACGCCCTGATTCTTTTGTTATCAGCAGCATTGATGCAAAGAGCGTGCAGGCTCCTTGCACCAATGCACAAAATGTAAGGAAGGCTTGTATCAACGGTTCCGGGGCAGCGGGGTGGTCTTATTGTATGCAAAAAAGTCTAAATCCCAAAAGAAAGGGGCTGTGTTATGCCAAAAGGTTCCGAAGAACTGACAAACGCAAGAAAAGATGAAATTATCAACGCCTGCGCTTCTCTTTATAAGACCATGGGGTTTAAAGATATCACCATCCGTGATATCGGGGCGAAGACTTCCTTTACCCGTACTTCTATCTACAACTACTTTCAAACAAAAGAGGAAATTTTTCTCGCTCTACTTCAGCGGGAGCATGAGGCTTGGATTGCAGATCTGGAAAAACTTTCCCGCCAGTACAAGTCGAGATCGGCCGACGAGTTTGCAGGCTCGCTTGCCCGCACGCTGGAAAAACGGGGATGTATGCTCAAACTGATGTCCATGAACCTTTATGATATGGAATCGAGCAGCCGCATAGAAAATCTCGTGTCTTTCAAAAAAGCGTATGCAAGCGCTCTGCAGGCCATCACCTGCTGTCTGGAACAGTTTTTTCCCCGTATGACGGCGAACGATATACAGGATTTCCTTTATGCCTTTTTTCCCTTTCTGTTCGGGGTCTATCCATATACCACGCACACTGACAAGCAAAAAGAAGCCATGGCGCAGGCTCATGTGAGTTATGTCCGCTATTCAGTCTATGAGATTACGAAATCTTTCGTCTCTAGGCTGCTGCAAAGTTTTTCTTTGTAACAAAACAGAACGGAGGTACGACATTGTTTTCCCGGGCTATCCAATCTGGTGAGGAGAAGCACCCCGCATCCTTTCTACCTTTATTGAGGCATATGATTTCAGCGGTAAGACCATCGTCCCGTTCTGTACCTCAGGCAGCAGCGGGATAGGTTCCAGTGCCTGGAATCTGCATGACCCGGCTGCTTCCAACGCGACCTGGCTCGACGGGGATCGGCTGAATACCGACTCCTCCCGTGACGATCTCGTAAACTGGATTAACGGCCTCGGCCCGGGCCTGGAAGTGACGACGCAGTAAGGCGGCAAAAATGAAGATAACGGTGGAAATATGCCACGATCATCTTCTCCCAATCCTGATGGCGAAAGTTGAACATAACACTGAACAGCAACGAATCCGAGATTGCTTCAACTGGGAGCAAATGTAACACATCGCAAACAATATGGCATAAGGAGGAACTTAAAAATGAAAAAAATCTTAGTCACTTATTTTTCTGCCAGCGGAACTACAGCCAAAGCCGCCCAAATCCTGGCAAAAGCCGCGAATGCAGATCTGTATGAAATTAAACCTGCCGTACCTTACACTTCGGCGGATCTGGACTGGAACAACAGCAAATCCCGCAGTTCGCTGGAAATGAACGATAACTCCTCCCGCCCGGAACTGGCCGACCATGACGCCCCCATCGCGGAGCACGATACCATCCTGCTGGGCTTCCCCATCTGGTGGTACACGGCCCCCACGATTATCAACACCTTTCTGGAGGCCTATGACTTTGCCGGAAAATCCATCGTGCTTTTTGCTACCTCCGGCGGCAGCGGACTGGGCCAGACAGCCTCTAAGTTAACCTATAGCTGCCCGGGCGCCCAAATCAAAAACGGGAAACTTCTGAATGGAACCCCCTCTGAAGCCGCGCTGCGGCAATGGTTGGAAACTCTGTAAGGCAGGTGTGGAATCGTTGTACTGGAAGGCAACCAATAAGCGTGGTTCCTCCAATTTGTTGGTGGACGAATTTATTCGAGGCGCGCAGGAATCCGGGCGCATAGTGGAGGTCATCGATGCGACCCCCGCGGATCTTCATCCCTGCACGGGTTGCGTTCACTGCGGATACGAAGCCCCCTGTATCCGGAAGGACGATATGGAGCCGTTCCGCAAACAATATTATGCGCGGATATAATGCCCCGCTATACTATTACAGATTGTCCGCCCAATTGAAAGCACATCGGTTTTGCGCCATAAGGCCAACTCCAGTGGCAGCCGGTTCCGGTTGGATATCGTGTTCCTGTGCGCGCAGCCGGGCAGGATCTGTTTTCCCGCGAAATGAGTGGAGGCCATTGCCAAAGGCATGTCCGGGCCGGGAAAGTGTGACAGAGGTGTTGCCTTTGTAAGAATCTCTGCGGGCTTTTGAACAAAAGGCCAATTCGATGTAAAATTTGTTATCAAGCCCCCAAATAGGTGCTTATAGGGAGGTAATCAGATGGAGTATAGGATTCATCCAAAAACCAAGGATAAAATCAGTATCATAGGAATCGGCACAGGCCCGATTTTTGAAACGCCGGAAAAAGAAGCCGTTGACGCTTTGGCCTACGCATACGAGCATGGCATCAACTATGTAGACTTTGCCACAGCAGGCGCGCAGACCTTTCGTTATGCCGGAAAGGCGTTTGCCTCTGTTCGAAATGAACTGTTTTACCAGATCCATTTTGGAGCCAACTATGAGACCGGCGAATACGGATGGACTACCAATCTCGATACCGTCAAACGGCAGGTGGACCGGCAGTTAAAAGAGCTGAAAACAGACTATATTGATTTCGGCTTTCTCCACTGCCTGGATTCGATTCCCGATTGGATTACGTATCGGAAAAATGGTATTCTGGACTACTTGCTGGAGATGAAAAAAGCCGGCGTGGTGCGGCACATCGGGCTATCCTCCCATACCCCGGAGCTGATCCAAGAGATATTGGACACAGGAGTGGTCGAGCAGCTCATGTTCTCCATCAATCCTGCCTATGATTACCAGCACGGGGAGTTTGCCATCGGCAGTGCCAGCGAACGGATGCGTCTTTACCGACGCTGCGAAGCGGAAGGCATCGGCATTTCAGTCATGAAACCCTATTCCGGCGGGCAGCTGCTCAACGCAAATACGTCTCCCTTCGGGCAGGCGCTGACAAAGTACCAGTGCATCCGGTACGCTCTGGATAAGCCCGGCGTTTTAACGGTTCTGCCGGGTATTCGGCATCTGGACGATGTGAAGAAGGTGCTGGGCTATCTGGACGCAACCGACAAGGAATGCGATTATTCCGTGATCGGGACCTTTACGCCAAAGGATGTGGCCGGGACATGCGTATACTGCAATCACTGTCGGCCCTGTCCGTCAGGGCTGAACATCGGCCTGATCAACAAGTATTACGACTTGGCAAAAATAGGCGATACGTTAGCGGCAGATCATTATATAAAACTGGAGAAACACGCATCCGATTGTATCTCCTGCGGGCATTGTAACCGTAGATGCCCTTTCCATGTCGCACAGAAGGAAAGAATGAAGGAAATCGCACGATATTTCGGGAAATAAGCCGTTTGTAAAAGGCGTGAATGCTGTCGGCATTCACGCCTTTTTCCTACCTATTAACGGCGCAAAACCGTTATGCCGGGTTGGTAGAACGGTTTGATTGGCCAAAGCCATAGGGCAACAAATACTTATTTTTCGCACGCCATCCGTCCATTGCCATCGTTTTTTACCCAAAGTGGATTTTGGAATATCGCCCAGACGATATACGGAGGTAACACATACAAGCCTTTTGAATGGAGGGATGTTCTCTTGCTTTGGGATTCGCTAGCGAATATTGAAATAGTCGATTGACGAGATGGTGAGCGCGCTTTAATTTGTACATTTTCTCACCCTGCTCCCCGAAAAAGGCGAGGGATCGTGCACCGGCCTATTTTTTCTACACACCACACCCTTTTGACAGCCCGGTTGAGGTTAGCGCCGTAACAGCCAAAAATTTCAACACATATTTTCTTTTTGAATAATAAAAAGCCAAGATACCTGTCATAGACAGGTTGTCTCGGCTTTTTTTGGTTGCTCTCAGTGATCCTGGCAGCAGGAAGGGCAGCTATGCTGATCATCGCACGTCCCAATATAAGGGGTGGGATCGGTTCCCTGCCTTTGATAATAGTCCGCCACAGCCGCTTTAACCGCCTGTTCGGCCAGAACCGAACAATGGATTTTGACCGAGGGTAAGCCGTCGAGTGCCTCCACTACCGCTTGGTTGGTCAATTTCAAGGCTTCGGTCACCGGCTTTCCTTTGATCATATCGGTCGCCATAGAGCTGGTCGCAAAAGCGGAACCGCATCCAAACGTTTTAAACTTTGCGTCCGTAATCACGCCGTCATCCACCTTGATATACATTTTCATAATATCCCCGCATTTGGCGTTGCCGACTTCGCCCACGCCGTCCGCGTTTTCGATTTCGCCTACATTATGCGGATTGGCGATATGCTCCATCACTTTTTTGCTATATAACATCAAATATACCTCCTTATACTTAAGCGGAAACCGCTCTTTGTTTCTCTTCGTCCCAGATTGGGGACATCGACCGCAGCCTTTTGATGATCGGGGGTAAAACAGAAAGGATATAATCCACATCTTCCAGCGTATTTTCTTCATTGAGGCTCAGGCGGAGCGAGCCATGGGCGATGCTGTGCGGCAATCCGATGGCCAGCAGCACATGGGAAGGGTCCAGAGCCCCCGAAGTGCAGGCGGAACCGGAAGAAGCACAGATGCCTACCGCGTCCAGCAGTAGCAAGATCCCTTCGCCTTCGATTCCCTCAAACGAAACATTCACATTACCGCACAGGCGATTCTCCCGCCCACCGTTCAGGCGAACGGCAGGAATGCCGGTTAAAATCCCATCGATCAACCGATCCCGCAATTTGGAAACCTTGGCGGTCTTTTCTTCAATATGGTTGACAGCGTCTTCCATCGCTTTTCCCAAGGCCACAATAAACGCAACGTTTTCGGTGCCCGGGCGCTTCCCTCTTTCCTGGCCTCCTCCGTGCAGTAGAGGCTGCGGCGACACGCCGCGACGAACATACAAAGCGCCTATGCCCTTTGGCGCGTGCAGCTTGTGCCCCGAAAGGGAAAGCATATCGATGTTCTGCGCCTTTACGTCAATCGGCACATTGCCGACCGCCTGTACCGCGTCTGTATGGAAAACAATGTTTCGCTTTCGGCAAAGCGCGCCGATTTCCGCAATGGGATAAATAGTGCCGATTTCATTGTTGGCATACATAATACTGACAAGCCCGGTTTGGCCGGTGATGGCGTCGGCCACCTGCTGAACGGTAATGGCTCCGGTAGCGTCTACTGGAAGATAGGTCACGGAAAATCCCTCTTTTTCCAGCGCCTTACAGGTATACAGCACGGCGTGATGCTCTACCGCCGTGGTTATGATGTGGGTCTTACCCTTTTTCTTCATGGTCTGGGCATACCCCTTGATGGCCCAGTTATCCGATTCCGTCCCACAGGAGGTAAAAAAGATTTCCTCCGGCTGGGCATGAAGCGCCTTCGCTACCTGGGAGCGCGCCCGGTTAAGCGCCATCTCTGATATTCCGGCAAGCCCGTATATACTGCTGGCGTTGCCGTAATTTTCTTTTAAGTAAGGAAGCATGGCTTCCATAACGGATTCCGATATTCTTGTAGTAGCGGAATGATCCGCATATACAAATCGTTTCATAAGCTTTCTCCTTCCTAAAGGAATCCTTCCCGGAACATCGCCTCTGCCCGGCGCAATAACAAGATGGCCGGCAGGCTTACTCTCGAAAAGCTTCCTCCAAATCCAATAAAATGTCGTCAATATGTTCCGTACCGATCGATAAACGAATGGTGTTCGGCAAAATGCCCGATTCTACAAGCTCTTTCTCCGTCATTTGGGAATGTGTAGTGGAAGCGGGATGAATCACCAACGATTTTGCGTCTGCTACATTGGCGAGCAGGGAAAAGACTTGCAGACGATCGATAAACGCTTTTGCCTCCTGTGCGCCGCCTTGGATCTCAAAGGTAAAGATAGAACCCGCGCCGTGCGGGAAATATCGTTTGTATAGGGCATGGTCAGGATGCCCCGGCAGCGAGGGGTGGTTCACCCTGACCACGCCGGGGTGCTTGTCCAAATAATTCACTACACGCAGGGCGTTTTCTACATGGCGTTCCACACGCAAAGAAAGCGTTTCCAAACCCTGCAGCAGCAAAAACGCGTGGAAAGGCGAAAGCGTGGCGCCCATATCGCGCAGCAGGACGGCGCGGATGCGTGTAACAAAGGCCGCCGCCCCGGCCGCTTCGGTAAACCGAATACCGTGATAGCTGGGGCAGGGTTCCGACAGCCCGGGAAATTTGCCCGAAGCAGCCCAATCGAACCGGCCGCCGTCCACAACCAGGCCCCCCAACGTAGTGCCGTGCCCGCCGATAAACTTGGTTGCAGAATGGACTACAATATCCGCGCCATGCTCCAGCGGACGGAACAGATAAGGCGTTGCAAAGGTATTGTCCACCACCAGTGGTATCCCATGACGGTGCGCTACATCGGAAAGGGTTTCCAAATCAACCAAATTGCAATTGGGGTTGCCCAAGGTTTCCACAAAGATCGCCCGGGTATTTTCCTGTATGGCTTGTTCAAAGGCGCCTTTCTGCGAGGGATCGACGAAGGTTGCAGAAATGCCGTATTCCGGCAGGGTATGGGCCAATAAATTATAGCTGCCTCCATAAATGGTTTTGGCGGCAACAATGTGTCCGCCGCTTTGCGCAAGATTTTGAAAGGTATACGAGATCGCCGCTGCCCCGGAGGCCACCGCAAGCGCGGCGACGCCTCCTTCCAGCGCCGCTACACGCTGTTCCAGGATATCCTGCGTAGGATTGGTAAGCCTACCGTAAATATTACCCGCATCGGACAGATTGAACCGGGCCTCGGCATGTTCGCAATTCTCGAATACAAAGGAAGTTGTCTGATAAATTGGTACAGCGCGCGCCCCAGTTGTGGGATCCGGGTCTTCTTGCCCTGCATGCAGCTGCAAAGTCTCAAATTTATAGTCTCTTTCTTGGCGGTTCTTCTTCATTCAAAAGCCTTCTTCCTATAGCATGAATCGTTTTTACGTTGAAATACCAAGGCTTTTTTGAAAACAGGTAAAGCCCAAACCGTTAACCTTTTCTGAGGAATTTAATTTCTTTCTTTAAAAATGATCCTGCCGCCCCCTAACTCAACAGTCAAATATACCACACCATCATCGCATACGGCGCCGTATAATCCGGTTCATGAAGGAGCCTCCTCAGCTTAATTAATATAATTCCTATCTAATTACTATGATTTATAATAATACCAATCCCTATTTTTGTCAATAGGATTTTCTGTATTTGGTAACCTAAATGGGATTTTTAAAATAGCCGCCCGGTAAAAGGGAATATCCCCTTTTACCGGGCGGCCGAACCGTAAAACGTTAAGATAAGCCGCATACCCTATCCGCCCATTGTTCCACGGCCCTCCAGTTGATCACTTGGAACCAATTGTCCAGATACTCCGCACGCCGATTTTGATATTGCAGATAATAGGCGTGTTCCCAGACATCTACCAGAAGAAGGGGTGTCATACCCTTGGCCAACGGGTTATCCTGATTTAAGGTATGCACAATTTTAAAATTCCCTTTTTTATCCGTCACGAGCCAGGCCCAGCCGGAACCAAACTGCGACAAGGCGCTCGCCTTCATTTTTTCCCGCCAGTTGTCATAGGAGCCGAAACAACGGTCAATACACTCGGCAATTTTTCCGGTGGGGCGGGTCTCGCCTTTTCCCATGCAATAAAAATAAAGCTGATGGTTATACACGCCGCCCGCGTTGTTGCGCACGCCGGTCTGGATCGCCTCCGGCAGATGGCAATATTTTGCCACGAGCTGATGCAGGGGGCAATCATGGTATTGCGGGTAATCTTTCAACAGGTTGTTGAGATTATCCACGTAGGTCTGCAAGTGTTTGTCGTGATGAAAGTGCATCGTCTCCTCATTGATGTATGGCTCCAGAGCGTCGTATTCATAGGGCAGCGGCTGCAAAGTAAACGGGTAATGCTGGTTCACGGGGCATCTTCCTTTCTATTTCTGAAAATGGAATACGGATTTCACCCCTAGTATACGCCCAGAATTCCTTCTTCATACAAAAATGATTTGCACCAGTACCATATAAAGTATAGTACCCGCTCCAATGGAAAGCAGCATGTTTTTCTTCCACAGATGTAGCAAGATTACGCATAGAATGGCAATCGCTTCCGGTATTCCGTATGGATAGCTTGCGGGGGTTACGTTTTTTAGGCAATAAACCACAAGGAATCCAATCACAGCGAAGGGGAGCACGCGCCCTAGGTATTGAATATATTGGGGCGCTTGTCTATTTGCCGGAAACAGCAGGAAGGGCAGAAAACGGGTCAACATTGTTCCCAGTACTACCATCATAACCGTGAGCACCGCCTGCCCGTTTGCCATCGTCATACGCCTTTTTCCCCCTTTGTC
>CAMMKL010000018.1 GCA_946497265.1 uncultured Clostridia bacterium
TAGAGGAGCTGGAAGCCCTCCGCCTGTGCGACTTGGAAGGCATGGAACAGGGGGAAGCCGCCCGGATGATGGAGGTTTCCCGCGGGACGTTACAGAGGATTTTATATGCCGCCCGCCGGAAAACCGCCTGCGCCTTGGTAAATGGGATGCGTATTTTGATTGAAGGCGGCCATTATAAAGTGAACCCCCATTGTGTTACCTGCGGTAAGGCGTGCCGCTATTGTGAACAAGGAGATGTAGAAAATGAGTGAATCCTGTAACCATGACTGTGAATCCTGCGGGCAGAGCTGCTCCTCGCGGGAAAAACCGCAGGGCATCCAAAAAGAAGCATTGAACGCGTCCAGCAGCGTCAAGAAAGTGATCGGCGTTGTCAGCGGTAAGGGCGGCGTGGGTAAGTCCCTTGTGACCTCCCTGCTTGCCGTCACGTTCCAGCGGCGCGGCTATCACAGCGCAATTTTGGACGCCGACGTCACCGGCCCTTCCATTCCGAAAGCGTTCGGCATCCACGAAAAGGCCGTGGGCAGCGAGTTGGGTATCCTGCCGGCCCGCAGCAAAACGGGCGTGGACATTATGTCGGTCAACCTGCTTTTGGATCATGAGGACGACCCGGTGGTTTGGCGCGGCCCGATCATTGCGGGGACCGTCAAGCAGTTTTGGTCGGATGTGGTCTGGAACGATGTGGATTTTCTGTTTGTGGATATGCCTCCCGGAACGGGCGACGTGCCGCTGACGGTCTTCCAATCCCTGCCTCTCGATGGCATTGTGATCGTCACTTCCCCACAGGAGCTGGTGTCTATGATCGTGGGCAAGGCTGTCAATATGGCCAAGATGATGGATATCTCGATTCTGGGCGTGGTGGAAAATATGAGTTATTTTGAATGTCCCGACTGCGGAAAACGGTATGCGGTCTTTGGGGAAAGCCATCTGGAGGAAGTTGCCGCACAGTATGGCACAAAAGTACTGGGCCGGCTGCCCATAGCCCCCGCCCTTGCCAAAAACTGTGACGACGGGCTGATCGAGCTGTTCGAGGGCGACTGGCTGGAAGACGCGGCGGACGATATAGAAAAACAAATGGAAAACTAAAGAACGGTTTGCCATAACGGAAAAGGACGATTTCCTGTTCTAACAGGGATCGTCCTTTTGGTTTGCGAACGGTTCAAGAGCTGATCTTTTTTGTGCAAAGCATTGAGATAAGCCAGAAAAGATGGTAGGATGAATAGGAAAGAATCCTACACGGTCGGAAAGGAAAAGCAGGTTATGAGTAAAAAGCAGATTGTGTTTATTATGACGGATACAACTAGGGCGGATATGCTAGGCTGTTATGGAAACAAAGGGATGAAAACGCCCAATCTCGATAAACTTGCCGAAGAGGGGATGAAGTTTAATAAGGCTTATACCTGCCAGCCGGTATGCGGGCCCGCGAGGTCGGCTTTGTTTACCGGGACGTATCCGCATTCCAACGGCATGTTTACCAACAGCCTATCCATGGGGGAGAACGTCAAAACAATCGGGCAAAGGCTGACGGACAACGGGATACATGCGGCTTATATCGGGAAATACCATCTCGACGGAGGGGACTATTTTGGCCTTGGGATTTGTCCGGACGGGTGGGACCCGGCATACTGGTACGATATGCGTTGTTATTTAGAAGAGCTTGGGCGCGAAGAACGGATAAAATCGCGAAACCCCGCTACCAACCGGGTGGGGATCGACGAAAGCTTTACGTTTGCCAACCGCTGCACCAAGCGTGCGGTTGATTTTATCGAAACGCATCGGGATGAGGATTTTATGCTGGTGGTATCTTACGATGAACCGCACGACCCATGCCTGTGCCCGGAGCCGTATGCCTCCATGTACGAGGGGTATTCGTTTCCAAGGTACCCCAACGTCTACGACACGTTGGAGGGAAAGCCGGAATACCAGAAGGTTTGGGCCGGGGATAATCGAAAGGCGGACAGGGACACGGTGCCGATTGGCAATCCGTATTTTTTTGGATGCAATTCTTATGTAGATTATGAAATCGGGAAGGTCATCGACGCCGCGCACAAGGCAGTCCCGGACGCAATGGTCGTATTTACCTCAGACCATGGCGACGCGATGCAGTCGCATTGCATCACGAACAAAGGACCCGCCATATACGATGAGGTCGCCAGGATACCGCTTATTATATCAGGCTTTGGAAAGGGGATTCAATATGACGGGCCGGTTTCCCACATCAATTTAGCGCCGATGGTACTGGAGTATATGGGGCTGCCCGTGCCAAAACTGATGGAAGGAAAAAGCCTTCTGCCGGTTTTAAAAGATCCGTCTGTTAAAGCAAACGAGTATGTTTTTATCGAGTTTGGTAGATATGAGGTGGACCACGACGGGTTCGGCGGGCTGCAGCTCATGCGGGGCGTGACGGACGGTAGGTTTAAGCTGGCAGTGCATCTTTTGGACAGCGACGAGTTATATGATACGGCCGAAGACCCTTATGAGATGCAGAACCTCATCCACAGTGCGGAGCACGCCGGAAACAGGGACCGCCTGCACGACGCTTTGCTAAAGTGGATGAACGATACCAGGGACCCGTTCCGCGGCTATTATTGGGAGCGCCGCCCATGGAGGACGGACGCGCGGCCCGCGACCTGGGACTATACCGGCTATACCCGCCAGCGGGAAAATGAGGAGTATGAACCGCGCCAGCTTGATTATGCGACGGGGCTCGAAATGGTGGAAGCCGTGCGCAGAAAGTAGAAAGCAAATAAAGTCATTGACGGGTAGGTTTTAAGAAAAAGGGAAATGAAAATCCTTTTTGATGGTTATCATATCATATACAAAGACAAGGAAATATTTGTCGCTACTATTTGTAGCAAATCAACATATATAAGAGCGCTTCTTCTGCTTTTCGCCGGATTGTCTGCGGGCAGGCAGATATGATACAATAAATACTAAGAGAGTTGGGGGAGGGGGGACTCCGTTGACAGCAGAAGAAATCAGACGCCTGTTGACACGTGTGGTCGGCGGGGATCTGTTTGCTTTGGAGGTTATCTATCAAGAGCTGCGCGACCCGGTATATGCCGCGGCACTTGCCATTACCCGCAGCCCGGCCAGCGCGTTTGAAGCGACGCGCAAAACCTTTGTGCAGCTACGGCAGGGCGGGAGAATCCCATTTATTAGACATGGAAAACAATGGGTGATCCGGCGCGCTTGTTCCCTGGCACGCGCCCAGCCGCGCGTAAAACCAGCCGCTTTGACCAAGGGGCTTACCCTGGAAAAATATATAATGAGGCAGGCTTTTTACCGGCTGTCGATGAGTAAGAGCCAGGTGCTGCTCTTGGCGGTGACCGGGAACAGCCTATCGGACTGTGCAGGGATCCTAAGGCGTCCGCTTAGCCTTATCCGCCGTTGGTATCGGGAAAGCCTGGATTGCCTGGGCGATATTTTAGAGCAAGCGCCCAAAGCGCCGCTTGCCGGCCGTTCGGAAGGCGAAATCCACAAGCTGCTCAAAAGCGCGCTTTCCCTTTTGGAAGCGCCTTCCTTTGATTTGATCTGTGACGATATCCGGCAGAGTACCTTTCAACGGAATATCCCTCGGAAAGCGATAGGCAGCTCGGTGATGCTGATTTGTATCGTAACGGGGGTAGTTTGGGCTATTGCAGCAGGAAACAGGCCGGAAGAAATCCCCGCTGCCGTGCTTACCCCCTCCGAAGAGGCGGAGGCCGCTTCCGGTTCCGCAAGGGAAGGGATTTTGAACTATCTGCTTACGGAGGATTCCGCAGCCGGAGCGGTCATTTACAACGTCATGCCAAGCGATCCCCCGGTTTCCCCCTCTTGTGTGCAGGCGCAGCAGAAGGCGGCTGTCCAGGAAGACAGCGGCCCAGGCAACGGCAACATTGCTCCGGGCCTTGCCTACTATATGGAAAATCACGGGGATCGGGATGGGTTCGACGTAGTAGTCAGCGGCGAAGGAATCCCCCAAAGGGAAAAAAGCGAGCTGCAGGCCGCAAGCCTTTTGATTCTGGATGACAACAGCTTTTATTTCTATTTGGGAGCCTCGCAGATCGAATATTTGGCCGAAAGCGGTTTTGTTGTGGAATTGGTGGGCGGCGGGCCGCCGCCCAGGCCGGCAGGGGCGCCGCAGAACATCGACGATGCTGCTGCCTGGATCTGTGAGCATATGCAGGAATCGGAACAGCTTTCGGTAAGTTATCTTGTGACTCTGTCGGATACCGGACAGGGTTCGGATGCTTTTGGGCAGCTATTGGAGAGCTGCGGGATTACCTCCTATTATCCCGAACAAATTACGGCCACTCCGGATGCGTCCGACCCATCCAAGGTGGTATACGAGATATCGCTGCGGCTTTCCAGCCGGCAAATTTACTGCTTGGCAGGACGCAATGAGGAAGGCCGGATACGCGCGTCTTTCTCCTTCGATACCGGGCTGGAGGCGGAACGGTATTACTATTACACCGCTTTTGGAGACGGTTGGGTTATGAAATGAAAACAAAGGCGTGGAACCCCAGCGTTCCACGCCTTTATTGTGTTTAGCAAGATTTTTAAGAATCCCGTTCGTCCCGCCGCGCACAGGCCGAACGATTGGGGCACCCGGAGCAGACGGAGCAACCGGTACTTTTCTTTTTGCGGCGGATTGAAACAAAAGCGATGGCCGCCAACAAAATCAGGATGCAAAGGACGAAGACGTCGGCCGGGGTCATGGATGATTCCTCCTTTTGCGGTTTAGCTGCTTACAAAAACAAGCGGCCAACCTGAAAAATCAGCAGGGACACCACATAAGCGGCCCCCGTCTGGTACAGCGCGGTTCCGGCTGCTGCTTTCCAGGAACCCAGCTCCCGCCGGGAAGCGGCAAACGCCGCCACGCAGGGCATATATAAAATCGTAAACGCCAAAAAAGAAAAAGCGGAGAGAGGGGTAAACATGGTCTGAAGAATGCCTCCAAGCTGCGCGTCGCTGGAGGCGCCGGTCAAAATGGCCAAGGTGCTCACAACCGATTCTTTTGCAGTCAGCCCGGTAATCAAGGCGGTAGAGGCACGCCAGTCGCCAAAGCCCAGAGGGGTAAAAATGGGGGCGATGGCCGAACCGATGGACGCCAAAATGCTGTTGGCGGAATCCTCTACCAGATTGAGTTTCCAATCGAGGCTTTGCAGGAACCAAATAACCAGGGAAGCAATGAAAATAATCGTAAAGGCTTTACGCAGAAAATCCTTGGCCTTTTCCCACATGTGCAAAAGCACGCTTCGGGCGGATGGGAACCGGTAAGCAGGCAGTTCCATCACAAAGGGGATGGGCTTTCCTTTAAAGGCTGTGTTCTTTAACAAAAGCCCCGAAAGGATGGCGACGAGGATGCCGAGCACATACATGGCAAACATGACAACCCCACCGTTTTGCGGGAAAAAAGCCGCCGTAATCATGCCGTAAATGGGCAGCTTTGCGCTGCAGGACATAAATGGAGTAAGCAGGATCGTCATCCTGCGGTCGCGGTCGCTAGAGAGGGTGCGGGTTGCCATGATGGCGGGTACGCTGCACCCAAAGCCGATGAGCATGGGTACAAACGAACGCCCCGAAAGGCCGATCTTGCGCAGCAGCTTATCCATCACAAAGGCTACGCGGGCCATATAGCCGCTGTCTTCCAGCAGGGAGAGGAAGAAGAAGAGAAGGACGATAAGGGGCAAAAAGGAGAGTACGCTTCCCACGCCGGCGCACACGCCGTCAATCAGGAGGGATTGCAGCCAGGGGCTTACGCCGGAAGCAGCCAGCAGATGGGCGAGCTCGCCGGTCAAAAATCCGATGCCGTTTTCCAACAGTTCCTGCAAAGGGGCGCCGATAACGGAAAACGTAAGCCAAAAGATCAAAAGCATGATTCCTAAAAAGATCGGGATGCCAAAATACTTGTGGGTTAACAGCTTATCCATTTTTTCGGAGCGCACCTGTTCGCGGGTTTCCTGGTGTTTTATAACGCAGTCGGCACAAATCTCTTCAATATACGAATAACGCATATCGGCCAGGGCTGCTTCCCGGTCGGTCCCAAGATCGCGCTCCATGTCCTCTACAATATGGTCTATGATATGCTGGTCGCCCGGGTCGATATGCAGCGCTTCCTGCATAGGGCGGTCGCCTTCCACCAGCTTGGTGGCGGCAAAGCGCACCGGATACCCCGCCTCTTGGGCGTGATCTTCAATAATATGGGCGATGGCGTGAATAGCGCGATGCACCGGCCCGCGGCAAAAGTCAAGCTTCATAGGCGGTTTTTTGGGGCCGGTGGCTATTTTTTTCACTGTGTGGACCAGCTCGGAGATCCCTTCCTTTTTACTTGCCGAGATCGGGACGATGGGGATTCCCAGATGGTCGGATAATTTTTTTACGTCGATCGAATTGCCGGAAGCGCGTACCTCATCCATCATATTCAGAGCGATCACCATCGGGATGTTCAGCTCCATCAGTTGAAGGGTCAGGTAGAGGTTCCGTTCGATGTTGGTGGCGTCCACGATGTTGATGACCGCATCCGGGTTTTCCCGAAGAATAAAGTCGCGGGTTACCACTTCCTCTGAAGTATAGGGGGAAAGGGAATAAATGCCCGGAAGATCGACGATGGAAAGTTCGTGGTTTTTGAGCAGCGGGCCTTCCTTCTTTTCAACCGTTACGCCGGGAAAGTTGCCCACGTGCTGGTTGCTGCCCGTCAGGCAGTTAAAAAGCGTGGTTTTTCCACAGTTTTGATTGCCGGCGAGTGCCAGTAGGTAATGGGTCATGCTTCCGCCTCCTCCCGTATGGTAATTTTGGCGGCGTCCTCTGCCCGCAGGGTTAACACGTAGCCCCGCAGGTAAAGTTCAATGGGATCTCCCATAGGCGCTACTTTTCGCACCGTCACTTTGGTTTTTGGGGTAAGGCCCATGTCCAGCAACCGCCGGCGCAGCGCGCCTTCCCCTCCGATCGTTTCAATGATGCCTCCTTGACCCGGTTTGACTTGGTCCAGCGTCATATATATCCTCTCCCATTCTCCCAAAATCATGGGGAACCCAAATGTCCCCGTTGCCGCACACGAAAAGGAACTTAAAAAGTTAGCCTTGACTTACAGTATACGATACGATCCCTTTTTTGTCAACGAGGGAGCGATTCCACTGATAGAATGTCGCAGATGGAAAGATAGTTTGAACAAAGAAAACAAAAAAAGTATACGGCGCGATTGTTCAGGAAAACTATGGGGGAGCGCAAAAGAAAGGGCAGCGTTTGAAAGAAGAATTTTCGTAAAAAAGGATAAACAATACGTAAAAACTCTTTCTTTTTTTGCTATTTGTGGTATGATTAAATAAAACCAAAGCAAATTTGAATTAGGAGGTTATTAGGGATGAGCGTATTTTTTAAACTATTAGGAACAGCCGCGCTGGTTGCCGGCGCCGCGTATGCGGGGAAAAAATTTATCAATAAGCATAACGTAGAGGTGAAAATAAGCCCGGCTGAGGAAAAAGGCTGTGAAAAAAACGTTACGTTTGACGACGAAGATATTTCCACAGATGAGGACGTTGTTTTCTCTGAAGAACAGGCCTCTTCCGAATACACTTATACCATTGGCAAACATGTGAAGATCCATGTGGAAAATCCGGTGGAAACGGAGGATTATGAAGACGTGCCCGAAACAGAGATTCAGATTGAATTTACCGAAGAAGAAAGGGACGCTTCGAAAGAGGACGAAACGAAGGAAGAGAATAAGGCCGCATCCTCTGATACCGAGAATGCGGAAGCCGCTGAGGAACTATGACCAGGTATTTGTCTACCTTGATCAAACCGGCAAGCTCCCTGTGCAATATGCGCTGCAAATATTGTTTTTACGCCGACGTGTCGGAAAACCGCATGATCCCTTCTTATGGAATAATGAGTGCGGAGACTTCGGAGCAATTGATCGGCCGCTTTTTTGAGGGGATAACCCCGCCCGGTGAGATTACCTTTGCCTTTCAGGGCGGGGAACCCACTTTGGCGGGGCTTGCCTATTTTGAGCACTTTACCGCATATGCGGAAAAGGTGAACGCCGGGAGGTTTTCCCTTCACTACGCAATCCAAACCAACGGGCTTATATTGAATGAAGATTGGTGCCGTTTCTTTAAAAAATACCATTTTTTGGTGGGGGTGTCTTTGGATGGCGACGAGAGCCTGCATGATTTCTGCCGCCCGGACGCCGGCAGGCAAGGGACGTTTGCCCGGATACGTAAAAATATCCGGCTATTGGAACGGTACGGCGTCGATTACAATATTTTATCGGTTATCACCAAACAGATGGCAAAGCACCCCGCTGCCCAGTTTCGGTTTTATGAACGCAACCAGTTCCAGTTTGTTCAGTTAATCCCATGCCTGAAACCTTTGGGAGAGGAAAAAGCCGGTCCGTTTGACCTGACGCCGCGGCTTTACGCGGGTTTTCTAAAGCAATTCTTTTCCCTCTGGTATGAGGCGCTGGTCCAAGGGCGTTACATAAGCGTGCGCCAGTTTGACAATATTGCCCGGATGATGGCGGGTTTTCCGCCGGAACAGTGCGGGATGCTCGGCTTTTGCTCCCCTCAGTTCGTAATTGAAGCGGACGGCGGTGTATATCCGTGTGATTTTTACGTATTGGACAAATACCGGGGAGGAAATATCAAAACCGATTCACTGGAATCGATTTCCGCTTCGGAACCCTTTCAGCGCTTTTTAAAAGAACAGGAGCCTCTTCCTCCTTTGTGTTCTACCTGTCCGGTCCGCCGTTTGTGCGGGGGAGGCTGCCGTCGTTACCGCAGCTTTTATGCGGAAGAAGCGGGATATTGCCCCCAACAGGATTTTTTGCTGGCGACCGGATCAAGGTTTTCGGAAGTAGCGCGCCGCATTTGATTTTGCGAATATACATAAAAGTCTTCTCATACATCATTATTTATGATATACTATACACAGGAAAGGGGTGTCGATTATGGACAACAAGATCATCATTACCATTGGCAGACAATATGGAAGCGGCGGCTCTGAAATTGGAAGGATGCTTTCCAAACAGATGGGGATCCCTTTTTACGACAAGGAACTGCTGACCGAGGCGGCCAAAAACAGCGGCTATAGCGAGGCGCTGTTTGAGCAGCGGGATGAACGGAAAACAGGCAGCCTGCTCTTTTCCCTCTCGACAGGCAGTTTTCCGCTGGGAGGCGGCTCTTCCTATTATTACGACCTCCCTCTGGACGATAAACTCTTCCTTGCACAGATCGACGTCATGAAGAAAATTGCCGCAGAAGGCTCCTGCGTCATTATTGGCCGCTGCGCAGAGTACATACTGCGGGATGATCCCGCGTGTTTGAGCGTATTTATCCATGCCAGTATGGAAAACCGCATCAAACGGATTACCCGTTTGTATCAGATGGCGGATGCTAAGGCGCAAAGCCTGATCAATAAGACAGACAAACGCCGCAGCCAGTACCACAACTATTATTCCACCGACCGTTGGGGCGAAGCAACTTCTTACCATCTGTGCTTGGACAGCGGCGCGCTTGGCCTGGAGAATACGGCTGCGATTATACGCGCGGTCGCGGAAATCAAAGCGAGGGGCAAGCGTTAAACAGCCGGGTCTTACCGGTTTGAATTAAAAACGTTCCAAAAGAGAAAAATGGCGTTTACCGGCGAAAGGCTGCGTCGGTAAACGCCGTTTTTTTGCTGGGCCGGGCTTGGCGCCGGTGTTAGAACTCCTCTGTCCGAATGGTTTTTCGGTATTCACGCGGCGGCATTCCCACGGCATTGCTGAATACCCGGCTGAAATAGAGGGGGTTTTCATAGCCGACAATGGTCCCGATTTCCCCCACATTGTAGGCGGAATAAGCCAAAAGCTCCTTTGCTTTGTTGATCCTCACGCGGACGATATACTGTTGGGGGGTCAATCCGGTAAAATCCTTAAAATTCCGGATAAACCAGCCGACGCTTACGTTGCACATCTCGGCATACCCCTCAATCGTATGGTTTTTGCCATAATCCTGGTGGATCATTTGGACGATCTGTTCCAGATGGTTTTCTTCTTCTATGTTTTCTAGGCGATGGCCATCCAAACAGCGGCCCATTTGGGCCAACAGCTGCCAAGCATATGCGTTGGCCAGCGCAGAAAAGTTAGGCTGTTTGAGCTGAAGCTCGCGGATGATTTGATCGAACAGGTCTGTATATGCTTTTCGGGGAGCGACCGTATACGAGACCAAACCGGAAAAGCCCAGGCTGAAAAGAAGGCCCGGGATGTCTTTCCCTGAAAAATGCAGCCAATATACGGCGGGATTTTCCTCCAGAAGATAATAATAATATTGAGCTCGGCCCGGTTCATATAGGATTAAGGTGCCTTCCGGCAGGGTACGGGAGATAGCGTCGATGGTAAAGTGCGCCGAACCGTTACACAAATAAAGAAGCTGCCAATCCATGCGCCCGGCCGGGCGGATCGTGTCGTAGCGCGGTTCGGTCAGCAGCTTATAAAAGCCGCAGCTTCCCACCGTCAGCAGGTTTTCCTTGTCGCAAAATTCCATGTCCTCATTATTGAGATAGCCGGAGATATTTATCATAGCTTCTCCTTTCCGGGAACAGGTTTCCTCTATGTATGCCTATATTAAGTGATATATTCTATATTTTACCCCTAATTTCTTTGAAAGTCTACTATTTTCGTAAAAATTTATCCATATTATATTTTTTTATAACTATTATAAGAGTATTTTTTAAAAAAATTATTGCCAACCCCGTATTTACAGAATGCCGAAGGAAAAGCGTACTTTTGGCCCTTTATCTAAAAAGCCGCGTGCTTGCTATTTTCAAAATTGTGGATTTGAAAAAAGCTGAAAATTGTCCATTGTGTATAAACATGCATGGGAGTGTTTTTATACTTGATTTTGTACAGCGAGTATGATACAGTTATAACACTGAACAGGATTTACTTTTTGAGGAAAGGTTGAAGGAATTATGAAAAAGATCGTCGCATTGGCGCTCGCCTGCTTGATGAGCGTAAGCCTTCTGGCCGGTTGCCAGCAGCCGGAACAAGTGTCCATCGCAAGCCCCGAGGACCTCAAGGGCCACACCGTAGGGGTTCAGGCGGGCACCACGGGAGAAACGTACTGCAATGAAAGTGTGGAAGGCATCGACGTAAAATCCTACAAATCCGGCCTGGAGGCCGCTATGGATTTGAAAAACGGCCAGATTGATGCGGTTGTGCTGGATGAGTTGCCGGCAAAGGAAATTGTAAAGCAGAACCCGGAACTGAAAATCATTGACAAAGAGCTGACCACCGAGGACTACGCAATTGCCGTAAAGAAGGGAAATCAGGAGCTTTTGGACAGCATCAATGAAACCCTGGCAAGAATTAAGGAAGACGGCACCTATGACGAGCTGGTAAAGGCTTTTATGCCTGCGGACGGCAACATCGTGCTTCCGGAGATGGATCTGGGTACGAATACGGAAGTGCTTAAAATGGGCACCAACGCGGCGTTCCCTCCCTTTGAATACATCGACAGCACTGAGCCGGTCGGTTTTGACATTTGCGTTGCCAACGAAATCGCCAAGGATTACGGCAAAAAGCTGGAAGTGGTGGACATGAATTTCGATTCCCTGATTACTGCCCTGAACGCCGGCCAGATCGACTTTGTAGCGGCCGGTATGAGCGCTACAGAGGAAAGGAAGCAGGCGGTAGATTTTTCCGACCCATATTTTTCTGCTACCCAGGTTATCATTGTGCGTAAATAAATCACACTTAAATACAGCCGCAAAAAGGGGGCTGCCCGGCGATGGGGCGGCCTCCTTATAGTGTTTCAGAGGGAATCCATACGGATGGTACTATAAAGAGGAGCGTGAGGTTTTGAACATTTTGGAGCAAATCTATCAATGCCTGATCGACAAAGGCCGCTGGCAGTTGATCCTGGAAGGCCTGGGGGCTACCTTAACCATTGCGGCGGGTGCGATTGTCATCGGCACGGTGATCGGCGCCGTTATGGCGTTGTGCCGTGTTTCGGACAACAAGCTGCTGCGGGGGATTTCCCTGGTGTACATCACCGTCATCCGCGGTATCCCTATGGTGACCCAGCTGATGATTTTTGCTTATATCATATTCGCACCCGTCCGGATGGACAAGGTATTGGTGGCAGTGATCGCCTTCGGTATCAATTCCGGCGCCTATATGACCGAAATCATGCGCGGGGGTATCCAGGGGGTAGACCCCGGCCAGATGGAGGCGGGGCGCTCCTTGGGGCTTTCCAAGTGGCAGACCATGTTTAAGATCATCCTCCCACAGGCGGTTAAGAACATCCTACCCACGTATACCAACGAATTCATTGTATTAATCAAGGAAACCTCAGTGGCAGGCTATGTGGCGATCAACGATCTGACCAAGGTGGCGGACGCTATCCGTAACGCTACCTTTAATGCATGGGTGCCTCTGTTGACGGCGGCAGCCATTTACCTGCTGCTGACCATCGGATTGACGAAATTGTTCTCATTGCTGGAAAGGAGGATGGCGCGCAGTGATCGAGGTTAAAGGGCTTTCCAAAAGCTTCGGGGACAACCTGGTGCTGGATAACATCAACGAAACGATCCAAAAGGGTGAAAAGGTCGTGGTGATCGGGCCTTCCGGTTCGGGAAAGAGCACCTTCCTGCGCTGCCTCAATTTATTGGAGCAGCCCACCGGTGGTGAAATCTGGTTTGAGGGGCAGCAGATCAATAAAAAAGACGCAGACATCAACGCGTTGCGCCGCAAAATGGGTATGGTGTTCCAGCATTTTAACCTGTTTCCCCATCTGACGGTGCTGCAAAACATCACGATTGCGCCGGTAACCCTCAAGCTGCAAAGCGAGGAAGAGGCCAATGAAAACGCGATGCGCCTGCTCCACCGCATCGGCTTAGCGGATAAGGCGGACACCTATCCCAGCCGGCTTTCCGGCGGCCAAAAACAGCGTATAGCGATTGTGCGTGCGTTGGCCATGAACCCCGATGTCATGCTGTTTGACGAACCAACCTCGGCGCTCGACCCCGAAATGGTAGGAGAAGTGCTGGAGGTTATGAAGGAATTGGCGGCCGACGGAATGACCATGGTGGTAGTAACTCATGAAATGGGCTTTGCCCGCGAGGTAGCGACCCGCGTCCTCTTTATGGACGGCGGGCACATCGTGGAGCAAAATACCCCACAGGAATTTTTTGAGCATCCAAAACATCCCCGTTTAAAAGAGTTCCTCTCTAAGGTGTTATAAAAAATAACCCCGCGAATATCTGTGTAAAAGCTTGCAGATACTCGCGGGCTTTTTTTAAATATATTATCTATCTTAAGCGAACTGCCCCTCTTTAACAAAGATAACCGATGCGCCGTAACCGTGTGCGATACCCTTCCAGCCGGGGGCGCCTTTCTTTTAAAAAGTCTTGTTGGATCCAGCCCTTCTATGCTATAATAACATATTAGTCAACAATCGCATAAGAGGTGATACGCTTTGTCCATCCCACGTGAACAAATCCGCAATTTCAGTATCATTGCACATATAGACCACGGCAAATCGACCCTGGCCGACCGTATCCTGGAACAGACACAGTCGGTCGCTCTGCGCGACATGTCCGACCAGCTTTTGGACAACATGGATCTGGAACGCGAGCGCGGCATAACCATTAAGGCGCACGCCGTCACCCTGGTTTATCGGGCCGACGACGGCAAGGACTATGTCTTTAACCTGATCGACACCCCCGGCCACGTGGACTTTAATTATGAGGTATCCCGCTCCCTGGCCGCCTGCGAGGGCGCGATTCTGGTTGTGGACGCCTCCCAGGGGATCGAAGCCCAAACGCTGGCGAATACCTATCTGGCCGTGGACGCGGGGCTGGAGATCGTACCGGTTATCAATAAGATCGACCTTCCCAGCGCCGATCCGGATCGCGTTTGCAAAGAAATAGAGGACATTATCGGCATTCCCGCGGAAGATGCGCCGCGTATTTCCGCTAAGGCGGGGATCAACATCAAAGCGGTTATGGAAAAGGTGGTGTCCGAAGTACCTCCGCCCGGCGGCGACGAGGCCGCCCCCCTGAAGGCGCTGATTTTTGACTCGTATTACGACGCCTACAAGGGCGTGATCGTCTATGTCCGCCTGATGGACGGCGCCTTGCACCCGGGCGATACCATCAAGCTGATGGCCACGGGCGCCGAGTTCGACGTGGTGGAGTGCGGGTATCTGCGCGCCACCCGGCTGGAGCCTGCGGACGAGCTGTGCGCCGGGGAGGTCGGCTACATCGCCGCCTCCATCAAGACAGTGGGGGACGCCCGTGTGGGCGACACGGTAACTCTGGCAAGCCGCCCTGCCGAAGAGCCTTTGCCCGGATACCGTGCCGTCAACCCCATGGTATTCTGCGGTATCTATCCCGCAGACGGGGCGCATTATTCCGATCTGCGCGAGGCGCTGGAAAAACTACAGCTAAACGACGCTTCCCTTTCGTTTGAACCGGAAACCTCCGTTGCCTTGGGCTTCGGTTTCCGCTGCGGCTTTTTGGGGCTGCTGCATATGGAGATCATCCAGGAACGTCTGGAACGCGAATACAATCTGGATTTGATCACCACCGCGCCCAGCGTCATTTACCGCATCACAAAGACCGACGGGAAGGTGGTTTACATCGACAACCCCACCAATTACCCCGACCCCTCGCTGATCCAAATGGCGGAAGAACCGATGGCCAACGCCCATATCTACGCGCCCAGTGAATATGTGGGGAACATTATGGATCTCTGCCAGGACCGCCGCGGCGTCTTTAAGGATATGACCTACATCGAGGCCGATCGTGTCGATATCCACTACGAGCTGCCCTTAAACGAAATCATCTACGACTTTTTCGACGCGCTCAAATCGCGCACCCGCGGTTACGCCTCCTTCGACTACGAGTTGAGCGGATATCAGAAATCCAACCTGGTCAAGCTCGACATGATGCTCAACGGCGACATCGTGGACGCGCTTTCCTTCATTATCCACGCGGATAAGGCCTATCCCCGCGCCCGGAAGATGGCGGAAAAGCTCAAGGAAAAGATCCCGCGCCAGATGTTCGAGATCCCGATTCAAGCCTGCATCGGCGGCAAGATCATTGCGCGCGAAACCGTCAAGGCCATGCGCAAGGATGTGCTCGCCAAATGCTACGGCGGCGACATCACCCGAAAGAAAAAGCTGCTGGAAAAACAGAAAGAAGGAAAGAAACGGATGCGCCAGCTCGGTACCGTGGAGGTGCCGCAGGAGGCTTTTATGTCTGTGCTTAAGTTGGACGACGATTGATTTTTTGTTTTTCTTTAGGAATTGTTTGCGGGGACAGGCAATTCCTTTTTTGTTCTTTTTCTTTTTTAAGAAAATTCCTTGTTTCGGTTTCCTGTTTCTGTGCTGGAAACAAACTTTTCTTTATTGTACGCGGCTCATGCCGCCGCCGGGCACCCCCCTTCTGTTGCGCCACAGGAAAGGGGGGAAGGACGCGGCCAAGGGAGGGGCGGGTGCCGCCCCCCCCTGGTAGTCCTCCCCCCA
>CAMMKL010000019.1 GCA_946497265.1 uncultured Clostridia bacterium
AGCATTTGCAATTGCCGACTTGAGCAACTTCTCGAGGTCCTCACAGGCGGCCTTCGGGGTATGCTTGAGTACAGCCATCGCGTAATCGACCGGCTTGTTGCGGATCAGGTCCAGCACGATCGACACCTTACGGGGAGAAATGCGGGCGTACTTCAAATAAGCCCTTGCTTCCATGCTATACACTCCTTTCGGCCGTTTATTTTGTCGTTTTGGAACCGGCGTGACCCTTGAAGGTACGGGTGGGGGCAAACTCGCCGAGCTTGTGCCCAACCATATCTTCCGTCACATAAACCGGAACATGCTTGCGTCCATCGTGGACGGCAAAGGTATGGCCAACGAAATCCGGGAAGATGGTGGAGGATCTGCTCCAAGTCTTCAGGACCTTTTTCTCGCCAGCCTCGTTCATTGCTTGAATCCTTTTCAGCAGCACGGGCTGAACATAAGGACCCTTTTTAATGCTTCTGCCCATAGTTCAAAGCTCCTTTCTGCCTTACTTGCCGTTTCTGCGCTTCACGATAAATTTATCGGAGCGGTTGTGCTTTGCGCGGGTCTTGTAGCCAAGCGCAGGCTTACCCCAAGGGGTAACCGGGCCGGGACGCCCAACGGGAGATTTGCCTTCACCACCGCCGTGGGGGTGGTCGCAGGGGTTCATAACGGAACCGCGTACGGTAGGTCTCCAACCCATGTTGCGCTTACGGCCGGCTTTACCGATCTTCACATTCTCGTGATCGATGTTGCCGACCTGCCCGATGGTGGCCATGCACTGCACCGGCACGTTCCTCAGTTCGCCGGAAGGAAGCCTTAACAGCGCCATGCCGTTTTCCTTGGCCATCAGCTGGGCCATGTTGCCCGCCGCGCGTGCAAGCTGGGCGCCTTTGCCGGGGTACAGCTCTACGTTATGGATGAAGGTACCGGTGGGGATGTTGGCAAGCGGCAGGGCGTTGCCGGGTTTAATATCAGCCGTGGTACCGGCCACAATCGTATCGCCAACCTTCAGGCCGTTAGGGGCGATGATATATCTCTTTTCGCCGTCCTCATATTCCACCAACGCGATGTGAGCGGAACGGTTCGGATCGTATTCCAGGGTCAATACCTTGCCCGGGATATCGAACTTCTGGCGCTTGAAGTCGATGATGCGGTACTTTCTGCGGTTTCCGCCGCCGCGGTGGCGGACGGTGATTCTGCCGTAGCTGTTGCGGCCGGACTTCTTGTTGAGCGGTGCAAGAAGGCTCTTCTCGGGCGCTACCTTGGAAAGCCCGGAATAATCGGTCACCGACATATTGCGCCGTGCGGGGGAAGTCGGTTTATAGTTAATGATAGGCATTTGGTTTCACACTCCTCATGATGGCTTTGCGGGGAAATGCCGGTTCCCCATACGTTGCCCCTGCGTCATGCAGGATTACATCATGCCTTCGAAGAATTCGATTGGCTTGCTGTCCTCTTTCAGGGTAACGAACGCTTTTTTCCAGGATGGGGTGTAGCCTTCGCTTCTGCCCTGGCGGCGCATATGGCCTCTGACGTGTACGGTGTTGACCTTGGCGACCTTCACGCCGAAAAGTTCCTCGACTGCTTTGGCAATTTCGATTTTGTTGGCGTCTTTGCAAACCTCAAAGGTGTACTTCTTTTCCGGCATGCCGGCCATGCTCTTTTCGGTGATGATCGGGCGGATTACGATATCCTGTGCTGCCATTATGCATACACCTCCTCAATCTTGCTCACAGCTCCCTTGAGGACGATCAGCTTGTTCGCGTCCAGCATATCGTACACATTCAGGGTGTTGACCTGTGCGGTCTTTACGCCCGGGATGTTTCTGGCGGACTTGATCACCTTTTCGTTTACCTCGGGGAGTACGATGAGAGCCTTCTTGTCAGCGCCCAGGGCGCTGAGCATATTGGCGATGGTCTTTGTCTTGAACTCGTCGAGCTGGATATCGTCCAGCACGATGAGGTCGTTGTCCAGCACCTTGCTGGAGAAAGCGGACTTCATAGCGAGCCGCCTTACCTTTTTGTTAACCGTATAACGGTAGCTGCGGGGCTTGGGAGCAAACACAATACCACCGTGCGTCCACTGGGGAGCGCGGGTGGAACCCTGTCTTGCATGGCCGGTCCCTTTTTGTCTCCACGGTTTTTTGCCGCCGCCGGAAACCTCGGACCGGGTCAGTGCGGACTGGGTGCCCTGGCGCTGGTTGGCGAGATAGTTTTTCACCATCTCGTGCATCACAACGGCGTTGGGCTCCATTCCGAATATAGCGTCGGAAAGGTCGATTTGGCCTACTTCCTTACCTGCCATATCAAGTACTGCTACTTTAGGCATTACAATTCCTCCTTCCCTTACGCTTTCACGCTTTCGCGGATGACTACCGTGCCGCCGTTCGGGCCGGGGATAGCACCCTTGATCGCAATCAAATTGTTTTCAGCGTCTACTTTGGCAACCAGCAGGTTCTGCACAGTCACTCTCTCGGCGCCCAGATGGCCGGCCATTTTCAGGCCCTTCCATACTCTGGAAGGCGAGGAGCAGGCGCCGTTGGAACCGCCGTGGCGGGCAACCGGGCCGGAACCGTGGGTTTCCTTTAATCTGCTGTGATTCCAGCGCTTGATAACGCCGGCGTAGCCTTTACCTTTGCTCGTGCCGGTCACATCGACCTTGTCGCCGTTTGCAAAGACGTCCGCTTTGATGATATCGCCCACATTGTAGGCGTCGATGTCGTCAAAACGGAACTCGCGGAGAATTTTCTTGGGCGCGACGCCCCCTTTCGCGAAGTGGCCTGCCATGGGCTTTTTGACCTTGTGGGCCTTCAGGTCGCCAAAACCGATCTGCACGGCGGCATAGCCGTCGTTTTCCACGGTTTTCTTCTGGCTTACCACGCAGGGACCTGCTTCAACGACGGTTACCGGGACAACTCTGCCCTTTTCATCGAAGATCTGCGTCATGCCGACCTTCTTGCCGATGATAGCTTTTTGCATGATGTTACCTCCTAGTAGGTTATTGGTTGGCTAAAGCGCCAACATGACCCCATCTGACTGGTTGGTTGAAAAAGCAAATCCGCCTTACAGCTTGATTTCGATTTCAACACCGGCAGGGAGTTCCAGGCTCATCAGGGACTCAACGGTCTTGTTCGACGGCCTGAGGATGTCGATAAGCCTTTTGTGGGTTCTCATCTCGAACTGCTCGCGGCTGTCCTTGTACTTGTGTACGGCGCGCAGGATGGTGATGATCTGCTTTTCGGTCGGCAGCGGAACGGGGCCGGAAACCCTGGCGCCGGTACGCTTGGCCGTCTCGACGATCCTCTGGGCGGACTGATCCACCAGCTGATGATCGTAACCCTTCAGTCTTATCCTAATTTTTTCTTTGACTGCCACTAAAATCGCCTCCTTATTGTAGTTGGCGGGCAATGCTTTTCAAATGCTGCCACCCGCCCGGGTGTTTCCCATGCGGGCATTGAAAAACCGGACCGGCTTTCGCCGTCCGGGTCATTTCATTGAAAAGCTTTTGAGCGCAGCATAGGCATAAAAGGAGCGCAAGTCACCCTTACCGCCCTTTCGCGCTTCAAACTATTTCGATCGCCCGGTTTAAAATCGGACATACTCCACGGAAAAACCGGCCATACCGGCCGCAACCTCCCGCTTCAACGCATATCTGTCGCAGTCACGCTCCATTATAATAGCATATCCGAAAGCAAATTGCAAGAATTTTTTCTGTAGTTTTGCAAGAATTTTTCTTTGTTTTTTTGTGCTAGTTGTGCTGACAGGAAATACAATATGGCAAACCGCTTACGCTATCATAACCGACCTAGGGACAATTTTTATAAATATCTCATCTTGATGCGAACTGATTGCTTTTCAAAGAAGCATTTTTAAAGTACAACCAATTCCCAAACGGCAGGCTCTGTTTACGTTATCAAAAGAGAAAAAAGCCCCTTTAACATCTCCCGGTTCAAAGGCGAAAATGAAAGGATGGCGTGCAAGCTGGGGAATTCCCACTTGGCTTACACGCCATCCTTTTATCGATGCTCGCCTCCTTTTTCTATTTTCTCTTATATTGACCCTATGAGTAAGGGCGGAAAGAGCTTTTAAGAGGCCAGCACCCGAATGGCCACCGCCGTCACGTCGTCGTCGTGTCCGTCTGTACGCCTAGCAGCGGCTTCTTCCACAACAGCTTCGGCAAATCGTTGCGGGTCGTCTTTTTCCCACTTCATCAAAAAATCTTCCAGCCATTCGTCGCCGTTGGCCACCGCCCCGTCGGAAACCATCAGCACCCAATCCTCCGGCTCCAGTTCAAATGTTTTTCGGGCAAAACTGATATCGTGCAGGATACCTGCGGGCAGGGAGGATGCGTCAATGCGCAAAACCTCGCCGCCCCGGCGCACAAGGGTTAAAGGGGCGCCTGCTTTAAGGAACTCCGCCCTACCGGTATACAGATCAATGCAGGCGACGTCGAGCGTAGCCAGGGACTCTTCCCCTGCCTTGACCACCAGGGCGGAATTGACGATGCGCAGGGCGCAGTCAAAGCTAAGCCCCGCCTTGGCCAGCTTGCTTAAAATACCGGCCGCCATAGCGCCGTCCACCGCCGCGCGTCCGCCGGTACCCATCCCGTCACTGATGACCGCTATCAAGCGGCCCATCCCGTCGTGAAAATAGGTGTAGTGGTCCCCGCACAGCGCGCCGTTGTCACAGGCATGCTGCGCCGTACCCAATTCCGTCTGGATATCCGGCATTTCACAAAGCTGGATCCGGCAGCAGTCCGGCGCAAGGCTGAGGCAGGGCGCATCCAGCGTGCGTCCGCATAGATGGGATATTTTTTGTTCAAAACCAAGTGAACGCGCCAGGGCCGCCGCTTCACGAGGCGCTTCTATTTCAACGCTCATATGCCCCAACTGGTCGATGCGGCAACTGATATCGATTGCTTCCACCTCCTGTTCCTGTAAAAATGCACGGATTTTTTCCGCCGATTCCAGGTCAAAGCTCTGATATTCCTTTAATTGGCCGGCCATATCCTGTAAAATTTCGCTCATCCCGCCGAATTGGTCGGCTACCACCCGGCGCACTTCATCTACCCGGCGTTCCGCCGATTCCCGGGCGGTAAATTCCGCGTAACGGCGGTTTACATTGCGCATTAATTCATTAAACTTGCTGCAGGTATTGGCAAAATAAGGGGCAAAATCCTCCCGTTCCACCCGTCCATTTTCCCGCAGCCGGACAGTCAGCCCATTAAAAACATCCACCGTTCCGTCATAATTTTGTTCCCAACAGTAATTTTTCAACCCGCATCGGCGGCAGGTGGTATCCGCTACGCGCGTGTATACGCCGTTGATATCCGATTCCGAAAGCTTCCCCAGCTTTTCGGAAACCACTTCCACCGAATCCGATACGTCGGAAAGCGCCTTGGCCGCGTAATCCAGCCGCATCACCACCGAACGCCTTAAACCATCGGCCATATTCCGATCATCCGAAACCGGCTTGGAAAAAAGGGCGGAAAACGGTTGTTCCAGTTCTCTTGGAAGGAACATAAAGATCATGGTAGCAGCCGCCACCTCATAAAGCCCGGCGATGACCGCCGTAACGTCCCCGGTCGCCAACACCATAATCGCATTGGATATGATAAAGGAACAAGCGCAGCCCACACGGCCCAGCGGTGCAAACAGCCCGGCCATCAGCCCGCCAAACCCGTAGGCTCCCGCCAGATAGATAGAGGTTGGAGAGGCAAGCCCAAACAGCGAACCTGCCGCCGCGCCGGCAATCGCGCCGCCCGCCGCGCTTCCCAGGCGTGCACAGAATAAAATGGCTACCACCGCAACAATCCGGCCCACCGACAAGCTTCCAATGGTGATCCCCGCACAAGAAAGTACCAGAATCCCGGCGGAAAGAGCCACACAAGCAATCTGCTGAAAATCCAAGGAAGCAAGGCCTTTGCGCTTCTCCACCACCTCCTGCGTGCGTACAAAAAAGTAAGAGGCTGCCGCCGCCATCAGGCTCTCTGTGATACAAAGAAGCGCCCCTGCAGAAGCCGAACCGTCCACCGAAGCAATAGCGAGTCCCGTCGCCAATACCGGGACAAAAGCCACCAGCGGCGCAAACAGAGGATGCTTTCGGATCCGTTCGAGATCGTTTAAAGTCCAACGGATGGCCATGACCGCTATGATGGTGGCCAGATAGCGCACGCTTTCCCCGGCGGAGGTCGGCATCAAATACCCAACCAGTGCCCCTCCCCCCGCCGTTAAAATCGCTTTGAAGGGGGCGGCCGCCACCACCGCTACGCCAAACGGCGCGTACTTATCAAAAATAGTCCCCTGAGAGGCAAGGAACCCTATCCCGAGATAGACAAACTGAAACAGAATTTTTGCGGCCACTTGGGAGGAGATCCGTTTTCTTTGTTCTTTTCGTGTAAGAACCAACGCTTTGCCTTTCAAATAATCACCCGCCATTTCATTCTTCCTACGGGGCTTGTCCCGTCTGTACGGCCTCTATTATAAGGCAACGCCTGTAAAACGCCTGTCGCTTACTGGATGGTATTTTTTCGGCCATTATACGGAAATTCTTCCGGAAAGCGAAAACAAAGGAAGATCGGCCATAAAAAAGCTTCGTCCCCATTCTCTCCGGGAACGAAGCTTGGTTATTCCAAATTTTTATTCCGTCACCACGGCCTCCGGCCGGATGGCAACGCTAAACAGAGCAAAGGCTTTCTGCGCGGGCTAAAAAAGCCCTTGCTTTCTGCCGTATGCCAGCAGTGCCGCCCGGTCGTTGGGGCATTCCTCACTGACGACCGCTTCCAGCAGAGCGCAAAGCGTCTGCCCCAACTGCCTGCCCGGACGCATCCCCGCTTCCAAGAGATCCCCTCCCTTGACCGCTAGGCCTTTCAAGGAAAAACATTGTTGTTCCCTGAGGATGCCCTCCAGCTGTTTTTGGATTTGTTCGACCGCCTCCACCCTTTCAAAACGGTCCGTCGCCTGCGCCAGGATATCGGCTTTCTTACATTGCAGCAGCTGGCGAAGGGTTTCCTCGCCCAGCTTGTTGAGCCAGCGCTTCACACTTTTCGCGCTTCCCCCTATGGCTTTATCATGATGAAGAACCAGGGCAACTACCCGATTCACTGTTTTGCGGTCAAAACGCAGACGGATTAAAATTTCTCTAGCCATCTGCGCGCCTAAAGAGGAATGTCCGTAAAAATGCCCCATCCCGTCGGCTCCAAGCCTGTAGCAGTGCGGTTTTGCCACATCATGCAGAAGCGCTGCCAGCCGGAGCACCGGCGCGGGTTCTATCCAATCCACGGCGCGCACGGAATGTTCATAGACGTCATAGGAAGGATCGCGGCTGTTCCGGCCAAATTCAACCAAAGCTGACAGTTCCGGTATCACCTCCCCGATTACCGGCGCATACTCCCTTAAAACTCTTCCAGCCCCCGGCCCACAGAGCAGTTTTAGGAACTCTGACGAAATCCGCTGCGCCGCCACGTTTTGTAGCAGCCGCCTGTTTTCCAAAAGCGCTTCGGCAGTCTGCCGATCCAGGGAAAAATCCAGAACAGAGGCAAATCGAAGCGCCCGCAGGATGCGCAGGGCGTCCTCCTGGAAACGGACGGATGGGTCGCCCACGCAACGCACCAAGCCGGCTTTTAAATCCATCTGCCCGCCAAAAAAATCAACCAGGCCGCCTTGCGGATGATACGCCATCGCATTGATGGTAAAATCGCGCCGGCCCAGGTCTTCCTGCAGCCGTTTTGTAAAATGTACGGTATCGGGGTGGCGGCGGTCGGAATAGCCGCCTTCCACCCGGTAGGTGGTAACCTCCAAGGGCATGCCGTCGAGTACCACCAGGACAGTGCCGTGGCGTATGCCTGTATCCGCTTGGCGGCATCCTGAAAACACCCGCTTGGTCTCCTCTGGAAGGGCAGACGTCGTAATATCCCAATCCCCCGGCGTTTTTCCAAGAAGGCTGTCCCGGACACAGCCGCCTACCATATAGGCCCCATGTCCTTCTTTCGATAACATCAAAAGCGCCTTATTTACCTGTTCGGGGATCCTTAGTTCCGGCATTTTAACCTCCTGCCTTTCTTCCCATTTTGTTTGCTCAATCCCATCGGCATACTATAACGGCCCCTATGTGCAAATCGGGCGCGCAATTCCTTTTGCCGCATAAACGCAAAAACAGGGACAGTTCCCTGCCCCTGCTTTGTGGTACCCTTTTATCTGCGGCGAGATTTGTTTGAATAATAGCGGTCGTCCAACAGATGTTTTTTGCCGGATTTGTAAGGCTTACGGCGGTAACGCTTGCGCCCTACACTGTTGCGCCTTCTCGGGCTGCGGCGGTTGCCGATCACCAGGATCACCAATACAATGGCCACGCCTAACCCGATGCAGATCCAGGCAATAACCCCATACCACCGATTCACTTGGCCGGATACGGCATTCGTGCCGGAACCCATCGCGTTGGGGACCGAAAGCACCAGCGAGCCTACATCCGGCAGGCTGACAATATCGGAAGAGACGTCCTCCGGAATCAGCGCGGAAGAAAGTTCCGAAGAGGATGCTTCCGCTTCTGAGGAGCCGCCTGTTTCGCTTACTGCCGTATTGGCATTGGTTACCGGCCGGTTCACTGGTGTGTTATTGTGGTTCGTATTGTTGTTGTGGTTTTCAGCCGGCGGCGGATCTGGAGTTGGCTCAGGATCAGGTTCGGGCTCCGGATCTGGAGTTGGCCCAGGATCAGGTTCGGGCTCCGGATCTGGAGTTGGTTCAGGATCAGGTTCGGGTTCCGGCTCCGGCGCGGTAGATGAAGACGGCGCCGGAGGCTGGCTGGATGAGGAAGGTGGATCCGGTTCCGGCGTGGATTCCGGCCCTTGGGTACGTTCCGTCTGAACCATTTCCTGCGGCACAGTACGGTTCGGCTCGTTTTCCTGTGCAAATACCATAACCGCACCGGAAGATACTGCTATTAACACGGCTGCCATAAAAGCCGTTGTTTTCTTGAAAAACATGTCCATCCTCCATCCGTCCGGATATTTATCGACTGACAAAACAAATTATCGGCATAAAGGGCTTCCTTCCGACAGATAATATTATTATAGCATACTCCGCTCTCATTGCAATTGCCAGAACTGCCGAGATTGAAAACTTTCTGCAACATTTCTATGACCAATCTGCTTTTTTCACTCGTTGCCCAACAGATGCCCGATGCCTTCCTTTGCCTGCCGTACCAGAGTTACCACCCCGGTCACGTCCATCGCATAGGTTTGTCCCATCAGGCAAACCTCCAGGTTTTGCTTGCCGTTTTGCGATGTGATCCCTACCATTGGGCGGTCATCGCCGAAGCCCATTCGCCGTATGTTCCGATCCGCTACAGCGATGCCGCCTACCAAAGCCGAGACCAGCAAGGTCAATATCATAGAGGTCAATATCCTTCTGTTCCTTTTCTTGATATCCGTCATTTCTTTACTCCGTCAACGTATTTAATACATCCACCAAAGCGTCCCCCAAAAGCTGACCGGTATAAACCGCTTCCTCCATGCTGTTGGAGTCGGAACCGATTTCGATCAAAAGGGAACCGTGGGTCAAGTTGAGATTATATTGGGAATTACAAAACTTTAAAGGCCTGGTCATACCGGGATAGCGGGTTTCCGCCGCTTGTTGAAGCCGCAGTGCAAAGCGCAGGTTATATTCCCAATCGGGGAAATTAACGTTTCCGCTTGCGCCGCAGCCGGATATGATCATGATTTGAGCCGCTTTTTTCCCGTCGGCCACAAAGGTAGGCTTGGTTTTTCCGCTTTCCGCATTGCCGATAGCGTCACGGTGCAGATCCAGCACTACCTGGATAGAAGGGTTTTCCGCCAAAATATTTTTTACCGTAACCTCAGAGCGGTCATAGGAACCATTGTAGCTCGGTACGTCGTGCTGCGTAGTATCGTGAATCACGCCGATTCCGGCGGCCTCCAGCTTTTTTTTGACTTCCTCTCCTACACGCGCTACGTTGTTGTTGTTGTCAGTACTGCGGGGATTAAAATCTTCCGGATAATACCCAAGATCCGAGGGCAAATAAGTTTCGCTGGTATGTGTATGCATGAGCAGAACCTGGGGCGTACCGTCCTTCTTGATGGTAATGTCCGGCCGCTTTGCCAGCTCTTCCGCAATGCTGATGTCAACACCTGTTGTGTTTTTGACATAAAAATTTTCATATTGGGTCCCGGAACCTCCGATTTGCCGCTCATGGACCGCATAACCGCTGTCGGAAAGCTCTGTTTGGGAAGAAGGGGTGGAGGTCTCTTCCGCTTGTGAGGAGGACGCTTCCGAAGCCGGCTCGCTCGGCTCCGGCGCGTGGGAAGCTTCCGGCGCACTTTCGGCCGGCGCCGCCGATACGGAGGACACCGCCGCACTGTTTTCTTCCCAAGCGGCTTTCACTCCTTCGGGCAGGACCGTACCGGCCGCCAAAGTCGGAAAGAGGTCGTCGCTCCCCTGTAAAAGCGCCGGCAGGCGCGCCGTCAGGCTGATGACAGCAACTGCTGTGGCGCTGCATGCAATCAGTGTTTGGAGCGATTTTTTTCGTTGTTTCCCATTATTCCTTCGCACATCCAGACCTCCCTTTCAAAAAATCGTATGCGGGAGTCCCTTGGAATATACGTTAAGAATCTATGGTGTGGCCTCCGGCGGTCCCGTCAAGAGACCAGCATCTGCAAATCGGAGAGCGAATAAGCAGGATGCAGGGCACAATTAATAGCCATCGCCGTCACGCGGGCTCCCCGCTCCACCAATAGGTCAACTTCGCGCGGAGTCACCATCATGGCTTCCCCGCGCGGCGAAACCTGATCGCGCAAAACGGCAAGATCCTGTTCTTCCCAGCCTTCGCCGACCAAGTCGGCTGCAAGCGTGGCGGCGTCCACCACCGTAGGAATGCCCACCCCGATGACAGGAACCCCAAGGGTACGCCTGCTGATCTCCGGCCTGGCGTTGCCCACGCCCGCTCCGGGGCTGATGCCCGTATTGCAAATCTGCAGGGTACAACCAAGCCTTTTCAGGCTTCGGGAAGCCAGCGCATCCACGACGATTACTGCGGAAGGCTGAAGCCTTTTTACCAGGCTTGCAATCAATTCGCCTGTTTCAATCCCGGTCTGTCCCAGTACCCCCGGCGCGATCACCGCCACAGGCCGCAATTGATCCAGCCCGGAAGAACGCGCAAGTTCCCCCCGGATGTGCCGAGTTGCGAGTACTTCCCGTGCAGTCAGGGGGCCCAGATTATCGGGCGTAATATTACAGTTCCCAAGCCCTGCCACCAGTACAAGCCCCTTTTCGGGAAGTAACCGCGAAAGCTCAGCCGCAGCTGTGCGAATCTTTTCTTCCGGTTCCCGATAATCGTCTGAAAACGGCGGCAGTTCCAAAGTAATATAGGTCCCCACCGGTTTCCCGATTTTCTCAGCCGCCTCCATAGAATCCACATGCATCCGCACAACGGAAAGGTATTCCCCCTTTTTTTCCTCCATACGTATGCCGTCAATCTTATCCCCTAAATATTCACGCGCTTCCTGCGCCAAGTCTGTACGGAAAAACATTGCAAACCAACTCCTTATATGCTATTATTACAACAATATCTGCAGATTATCCAGGCTGCACGCCCAAATGTCCACTAAAAAGGCCGCGGGAGAAAAGCAAAAATTAAATAAAAAAAACATTGCATTTTATTTTGAAAAATGGTATGATAAATTGTACGTGACTACGAGCAAAAGGAGGTGTGACCATGCCCAATATCAAATCTGCGAAGAAGCGCGTGAAAGTCATTGCTACCAAAACCCTGCGGAACAAAACTTATAATTCCGCTCTGAAGACCACGGTCAAGAAGGCTAACGTTGCGATTGAAACCGGTTCTGCCGATAAGGCGGAGGCTGTGCGTCTTGCGATGAAAAAGATCGACCAGGCCGCCGCAAAGGGGATTCTTCATAAGAATACTGCAGCCAGAAAGAAGTCCGCCCTTGCTCGCAAGCTGAATGCCACTGCGTAATTCATAAGGAATACTATTGAATATGGCCGTAAAAGCAGAGCGATGAGCCCTGCTTTTTTTCTATTGTTTTCGTTCTATTCATTGACTTTTTTAGTGAAATTGGATATGATAAGAAACAGAAAGATTTATTAAAGCTTTATGGAGGTGCTCTGTTTTGAAGAAACCAAATAAGATCGCCCTTTTGGTGGCTATCGTTTCCATAGCAGCAACAGTGGCAGCAGTGGTAGCTACCGTTCTGGTGCTTTTTGAAAAAAAGAAAAAAGACGAAGAAGAACTGGAGCATTATCTTGATTGCTCCATCCAGTAATTTTATTAATTGCATGAAAAAAAGGGACGGCATTCGCTCCGTCCCTTTTTTCTATATTTACGCTTCGTCGGGGTGGGGAATCAGCTTTTGTCCCCCGGTTTGCTGACAAGGGCAGACAAATAGCCGAAGAAAACCGCCGCTGAAATACCAGCCGCAGCAGAAGTAACGCCGCCCATGAGTGCGCCCAGCAGCCCATGCTCCGCCACCGCCTTCTGAACACCCTTTGCCATCGTATAGCCAAAACCGGTAAGCGGCACGGTAGCGCCCGCCCCTGCAAACTCTACCAGCGGTTCATACAGGCCTATCGCGGTAAGCACCACGCCCAGCGTTACGAACAACACCAAAATTTTCGCCGGGGTCAGTTTCGTGCGGTCGATAAGGATTTGCCCTACCACACAGATCAAACCGCCCACAACAAATGCTTTTACATAATCCATTGTAGCCTTCACCCCCATTGTGTTACAGGGGTAGTATTTCCCAATACTTGGCTCTTATCCAGAAAGATTTTTACGGTATCTAATTGGGTTTTAAAAAGTCAGGGTCGGATCAGCACGGCACGTACAGGAGCCCCTTCCAACCCATCTAAACGAATCGGGAACGCTGAGAGGATATAATTCCCGTCCGGCGCGGCGGACAAGTCGAGCCCTTCCAAAATAGGAATCCCAGCCAACAACAGCTCCTTGTGCGGCGCCTCTTCCTCTTCGCTGCAGCCGATGGACAGCGCGTCCGTCCCTACCAGAAATACGCCGGCATCCGCCAAGGCAAAGGCGGCACTTTGAGAAAGGAAGGCGCCGCCGTTACCGCGGAAGAGAACTCGCCTTTCGCACAGCGGTAACAGCGCGTCCATCTCTTCCCCCGTCAGGATGCCCTGCACCGTTATTACCGTACAGGGGCCGTAAAAGGGCCTTAAGGGAAGCTTTTCAATGGAAGCTCCCTGCTGCACATAATGCAAAGGGGCGTCCACATGCGTAGCCGTATGGGAACAAGCAAAATAGGCGGAAAGGTTGTAAGGCTCCCCTGTCTCCATTCGGCATAACCGTTCTACCCTTGGGGGCGGATCCCCGGGATACCCTTTGGTACGGAAAAAATCCCTCGAAATATCGTACAATTCCATTGTTTGGCTCCCTATCAGACCGGTTCCGTTTTCGATATGGAAGCCGATAAATTTTCCAAAAACCTGCAAATCAATGCGATGGATTTCTCTGCTGCAATATCCACAAACTTGTTGTAGTCCATATGTGAATCGTCGTTTGCATTATCGGAGATCGCACGAACAACGGCAAACTCCACTCCATTGAGATAACATACTTGCCCAATGCTGCCGCCCTCCATTTCGCAGGCCATCCCACCGAACGTTTCCTTTAGCTGAACCAGGGTCTTACTGTCGTTGATAAACTGATCCCCGGTGACAATCACACCTGTGTGTACGGCCGTTTCTTGCATATTCTGCGCCGCATCCGCAAGCAATGAAGTAAGCCGTTGACTAGCTGGAATATGCACCAAATCCATGCCGGGGATAAACCCTTTTGGGTCGCCAAGCGGAGAACAGTCCACATCATGTTGTACCACGGAACCGGCGAGCACAATGTCCCCAATATGGACGCCTTCTCCAATTCCCCCGGCTACGCCAGAATTGATAACGGCAGAAGGGGCATAACGCAGGATCATCGTCTGAGTACAGACGGCGGCGTTCACCTTTCCGATCCCGGCCACAGCGGTTACACAGTCTTTTCCCATCAGTTTGCCCCGCGTAAACGTAATCCCGCTGATCTTTTCACATTCCTTTTGTTGCATCAAAGCATTCAATCCTTCGATTTCCACATCCATTGCCCCAATAATCCCTATCATGAATATTCCGCCCTTTCTGAATTTATGTGTTAAATGGATTATAGCATATATTTTATAAAATGACAAAACCTTCCATAACATGATGCTTTCGCGTCCATTTGCAAACCAACAGGTATCATTTTTTTACAACAGGAGGATTTTACGGCAAAACACATTTTGGCTCTATTTTCATTTACACAAAAACAAAGGAAATCTTGGAAGAAGCCGCCCCTCGGGAATCCGTTTGTAAGGAAGTTACTTACAACATGCATGAATCAACGAAGTCCGCATCCTTTCAGGGTGCGGACTTCTGCTTTGGATTGCGGTGCCGCAATCCGATGCTTGTTATACCTGTGGACGCCATTATACTAGCATAGTCTTCATATACTGAGTTCTTTGATATACGCAAAATTATCCTATTCAAGCCATTGAATAAAAGCGGTTTTATCACTACTGTTATAGCCTGCGTTTCTATAAAGTTTAAGTGTTGTATTTTCCTTTGAACCGGTAAGCAACATCATTTTATAACAATTTGCCTTTTCGGCAATTTCTTTGGCATAATTCAAACATTCTGTTGCATATCCCCTGCCGCGGTAGTCTTCTAGGGTAACAACATTTTCTATAAGGGCGTACGGTCGAACATTTCTTGTTAAATTTGGAATAGTTACACAAACACAAGAGGACACGATTTTATTGTCAACCTCATTAACTATAATGTGATGATTTTTATCTTTTATAATCGTTTCCCATGCTGCTTTCAAATATTCCGTCATTTCCGGCACAGACTTCTCATGTAAATATAAATACAAATTTAACAATTCACTTAGTTCATTTTCATCAATTTCTCTAACCATATAGCACCTCTGCAAAGTTTATTTTACCACCATTAGTGTAACACATAACTGGGTTTGATGATATACGATTTTCTGCAAGTTATCATATTTACTCATTTACAACAACTCGAAAGAGCGCTGGGCGTTTCTATCCCTCACATCTCAGGCGGCAGCCACCTAGCCCAAACCATGAAACGCGTATTTTTGATGAGCGCGGCAAATCTTCGCGCCTATATCTCCGGGCTTCCTTTAAACAATGTAATTCATTTTTAAACCGGCTATCGGTCGCTTTGGATCCATACAATCTTGACAATAACTTATAGAAAAAGCAAAGGGTCCGGCTTCTTTTGCCGGACCCTTTGCCATGAATAAAGAAACTATCTCCTGTTTTTCTTATGATTTAGGAATAACCATGCTGCAGCCGCCGCTCCAAGTACAGTAAGCGCCGCCACAGGGGCTACTGCTCCGTCAATATATGCACAACACGGAAATTGCCGTAACCATGCGGCTTTC
>CAMMKL010000020.1 GCA_946497265.1 uncultured Clostridia bacterium
TTTGTGACATGTCTTCGGCCGTCGCGGAAATCGCCAAGGGTTGGCAAGAAATTTGGAAAATGGATCTTCCACGGACGTTTTTGTATGATTTTGAGGAATACCAGGATAACAATCCCAAACAGACAGAAATTCATCTGTATATAGGGCTAAAGGAGGAAACGCAGATTGAAATTTAAAAACCCATTATTGGTGGTTACGGATATGCAAGCGTCCAAAGCATTTTACAAGCAGGTGCTGGGGCTTCATGTGATCATGGATTTTGGAGCCAACGTGACGCTGACGGGCGGGGTCTGCCTGCAAACAAAAGAAAGCTGGCTCAAATTGCTTCAGGCCGAAAAGGATGAGGTGTCTTTTTCCGGGATGGACGCGGAGCTTTATTTTGAGGAAGATGCCTTTGACGCCTTTTTGGAAAAGATAGGGAAGATAGCCGCCCTAGCGTATGTACACCCGGCTGTCGAACATCCCTGGGGGCAAAGGGCGGTACGGTTCTATGACCCTGACCGGCATATCATTGAAGTCGGAGAAAATATGGAAACAGTATGCAGGCGGTTCCACGATACCGGTATGACGGATGAGGAGATTGCAAAACGGATGGACGTTCCCCTAAAATATGTGGCCAGGGTCCTTCGGGCGGGTGAGAAACGTGGCGTCCAGTAAAGAGTTTGTGGAATACGTGATGGACCAGCTTCAAGGTGCGGGAAACGTTTCATACCGCAAAATGTTTGGGGAGTATGGGTGGTACTGCAACGGAAAGTTTTTAGGGGTCGTCTGTGACGATCAACTCTTTGTGAAAATCACACCGGAGACGGAAAAGGCTTTTGCATCTATTCCCAAAGCGCCCCCGTATGAAGGGGCTAAGGATTATTTTCTCATAGAGGATATTGATAACCGAAGACTGCTCACGGAACTGGCGCGGGCCACTTGGGAGGCCCTTCCGGAGCCAAAGCCGAAAAAAAGGAGGAGCTAAAGATGGCATTTGACTATAAAAAGGAGTATAGGGAGTTCTACTTGCCGCCAAAGCAACCGCAGATCATAGAGATACCGGCTATGAATTTTCTGGCGGTGCAGGGCCGGGGGAATCCCAATGAAGAGGGGGGAGCATACAAAGCCTCTATCGGGCTTTTGTATGGCGTAGCCTACACCATTAAGATGAGCAAGATGGGAAGCCACAGAATGGAAGGATACTTTGATTATGTGGTTCCGCCGCTGGAGGGCTTCTGGTGGCAGGATGGCATACATGGCGTTGACTATGCCCATAAGGAAAATTTCCGGTGGATTTCCCTCATCCGGCTTCCGGATTTTGTTACGAAGGAAGAATTTGATTGGGCGCTTCGGGAAGCGAAAGCCAAAAAAGGGGAGGATTTTTCAAAGGTGGAGTTCCTCCGTTATGAGGAGGGGTTGTGTGTACAATGCATGCACGTTGGCGCTTATGACAGCGAACCGGACACCATACGAAACATGGAGCGGTACGCCGAAGAACAAGGATATGGACCGGATTTTTCGCCGAAGCGGTACCACCATGAAATTTACCTAAGCGATGTTCGCAAATGCAGGCCGGAGAACCTGAAGACAGTGATCCGGCAGCCTGTAAAAAAACAGTGAATAAAGAAGGACGCCCCTCTACCGATTTGGCCAAAGGGACGTCCTTCTTTGGTTATGTCTCCTATACCGAATAGAATCCCAGCTTATTCAGGCGATACCACTGCGTAATCCCTTCTTCCGGCTTAGCCTGCAGCAGATGCAGAATCTCTTTTGCGAATTCCAGCGTGCCGGACCCATTTGCCGTGATGATCCCAGCGTCACAGACGGCCTGTTCCTCAATAAAAAAGTCCTGCCCTTTATAATGAGGGGCTTGTGCCTTCATAAATGGGAGCGTGTTTCCCGTATGCCGAATAGAATCCAAAAATCCGTTCTCCGCCATAAAATTTGCCGCGTTGCAAATGGCGCCAACCGGAATATGGTGGCTGACCGCATAGCGTACAAGCGGCAAAATGGCGTTGTTTTTTTGCTCCATCCAGGCGTATCCGCCGGATAAAATAAGCAGATAAAAACTTTTCGGCACCTCATCTACAGCATAATCCGGAAGCACGCGAAAGCCGCCCATAGATACTTTGGGGGATTTGTCAAAAGCAACTGTTTTTACTTGATAACCCGACTCAGGTGCGTTCAGCTCTGAACACACATAAGCCGGCTCCCAGTCGGCGTATCCATCAAAAATAAAAACCAGTACTTCTTTTTTCATAATTGATTCCACCTTTCTAGGAATCATTATAAAACAAGAACTATGACAACAGTCTGTCATCAATCCCACTTGCATACGTATGGATTAAAAAAGATAGCTGACTTTGAAGAGGCGCTGCACGAAGGGACAGATGCCTTGCGGGGAAATCTTCTTTACTAACATACTATTGCCGCTACTGAAAATGAAATAGGCATTTGGTTTCTCCAATAATAAGCTCTTACAGAAACATAGAAGTGAAAACGAAATAAGCAAACGAATAAGCCGCCATATGATAGGATAATATTTTCTTTATAGATGTTTTTAGCTTTTAAGTTTGGAGGAAATAGAAAAGCATATTGACAAATCGAAACGCAGGTGGTATATTTAAATCGTAAGTAGTAAGTAATAAGTGTAAGATTAGGAGGAATCGTTATGAATCATCTGTCTCTCACACAGGAATTCTTGCTCTGTACTTTGAGCGAAAAGGGAAAGTACTCATCCATGGATATGACGAAAGGGGTGTGCCTGGTTGCGGGCTGTGTTCTGGAGCTTTTAATGGATGGTGTTGTTTGCATGGAGGGGAAAAAAATTTTCACCGTTGCGCCACTTTTGAAAGAAAAGGATTATTTACGTACCGTTTATGAGAGGATCCGGCAAAAGGGACCGGTGAAGGTGGAATCCGTGGTGGAGTACTTTTCCTTTCAATTCAGCGAAAAAAATCTGTATGCGCTGATTGGGGATATCGGAGATACTTTGGCCGCTGCCGGTTGTGCGAAAAAGGAGGAAGGCGGACTGCTGAGGAAAATTTTCGTCTATATTCCGAATGCCCAAGCAAAGGACCATGTGATTCAAAAGATTCGCGCGGAACTGCTTGAGGACGGTGCTCTCTCCGAAGACATTGTAGCTCTGACGGCCCTTCTTCAGAAAAGCGGGGACTTGCCCCGGTACTTTTCTGCTTATGAAAAGAAAGACCTGAAAGCGAGGCTAAGAGAAATAAAAAACAGCAGCGAGAACCAGTTGGTGAATAAGATGATAGAATATATTGAGAACTTGTTTGCAATGATCGTGATTGCAGCCACCTGATGAAAGAAGGTGTATAATGTCAAGGCAAAGGAGCATAGAAGCTATTCTGGCTTCTGATTATGTGACGATTGGGGAATTGGTACGTCTGACGGAAACCCGGTACAGTACCCTAAAGTTCTATACGGAGGAGGGCTTTCTTCCATTTGAACAGGAGGATGCCCATTTGACCCGTCGGTATCCCAGGGAACAAACGGTGGAAAGAATCGCGTATCTGAAATCTTTGAGGAATGAGGGAAAATCCATACCTCAGATCAGAATAATCTTACAACAAAAAGATGAAGAGGAAACCTCCCGGCGTTGACCCCCGGTACCCGTGTTCACCCCCATCCCCAAAATGTCTACGGCTTAACACCGCTGCAGGCATACCCCTAGGTATTACGAAGCGCTTTCAAAAGCGCTTCAGAAAATTCTTCCGGCTTATCCATAAATGGGATATGGCCTGTATTGCCGATGGTTATAAATTTTTTCTTCGGTGCAGAAATATCATTAAAATACTGGTATGCCATACGATATGGTGTTGTCCAGTCCCAGTTTCCTGAAATCATGATAATGGGAACTTTATATTCCATGGCATAATGATATATGGAGTGTTTCTCGTGGGACAGGAGCATTTCGTAAAGTTCGCTGTTTGATTCTATCAGCTTTCCGAAACTCATCATCCATTTTAAATTTTGAATTGTCATATATGGGGAAAACAGCCGCAGCAAAAGCGTTTGGCGGCCATATTGGGGCGGTAAGTATTTTTCTTTGATAAGCCTTAACCGTAAAAGCTTTTTGGCGTTTGCCTTATCTAATGTTCGGCAGGCCATGACCGCTGCCAGTAGCTTTTTGATTTCCCGAACGTCTTGGGTTCGGCCGGATGCTTTTGCTACACGGATTGCTTCTTGTGCTGATACTTGCTCTGACTTTTTAAAATCCAACATCTGGCTTACAGAAATATATGCGGAGACCTTATCAGGATGTGTTTTAGCATAAATCCCTCCCAGAAAGGTTCCCCAGGAATGCCCCATAATGACTACCTTTTCTTTGCCGTACTGGAAACGGATGTCGTCTACCAGTTCGTCCAGGTCAGACAGCAATAATTCTAAGGTGGGCTTTTTGGCCGACCGGTTATGATAGAAAGTATTCCCGCAGCCGCGTTGGTCCCAATGAACAATCGTATAGTTGTGTTCTAAAGCCGCCTGCCAGCGATAGGAATCGCATGCCATAGGGTTGCCTGGGCCGCTGTGAAGTACGATAAGGACCGGATTAAAAATATTTTGTCCACGAATCTGTATGTACTGCCCGGCCGCTCCTATGGTTATGTATTCGGTTTTTTGAACGCCTGTTTCGGGGCGGATTTTGTATTTATAGGTGTTTACGATCCTTCCAACCAAAGCGATTAGTGCAAATAACAAGGTCAATCCAATGATTATAAGCAAAATTATTTTCATTCTGTCTGCCCTTCCAATGCTTTTAGTATTTTCTCAACGAATTGCTGTTGCTGCCGGGTGATTGCAAACATATGCTCTATCGTAATTTTAGATATTAGGGAAATGTCCTTTTCACTGCCTTCATTCGTTTTTTGTTTCTGTTCAAGCGCGATGTACTCGTTAGCCAGCTGCATTTTCTGTTCTTCTAAGGCTTGGCGGGCCTTTGCGAGCGGGACTTTATCCATTAGTGAGAGTCCGCTATATAATGTAGTGGGATATACCACGGAGGATGCCCGTAGGGAAGCAAGGATTAAAGACCTTAAAGCCATCTTCCCGGCCTAAAGAGGGAATACTTTCCCATACGTAAGGGTTTGAAACCGACTGGTTATCTGTGATATAATAAAAAATAATATTGACAAAAAGATTTGGAGAGAGTAGAATACAGTAAAAACGTTTGTTCGAAGGTTTGGCGAGTGGATATGACTTGACCAAACGGTTAAAAACGGCCTAAATCAAGTTTTTGGCGATATTGGATAGATAGAGGAATTTCTATGAACAGTCAAAATAACGAAGGATTCTTTAAATTGGTTTCCCCCTACAAACCCACCGGGGATCAGCCGCAGGCGATCGCCCAATTGGTGGAGGGAATCCAAAGAGGGGATAAGGAACAGACTTTGCTGGGGGTTACGGGCTCCGGCAAGACATTCACCATGGCCAATATTATCTCGCAGGTGCAAAAGCCGACGCTGGTTTTAGCGCACAATAAGACCCTTGCGGCGCAGCTCTGCAGCGAGTTTCGCGAATTTTTCCCAACATCCGCGGTCGAATATTTTGTTTCCTATTACGACTATTACCAGCCGGAAGCATATATCGCAAGTACGGATACCTACATTGAAAAGGATTCCGCAATCAATGATGAGATCGATAAATTAAGGCATTCCGCTACCTCGGCCCTGTCGGAACGTAGGGATGTCATCATCGTGGCAAGTGTTTCGTGTATCTATAGTTTGGGCAACCCCATAGATTACCGTACGATGGTCATTTCCCTGCGGCCTGGGATGGAGAAAAAACGGGATGATCTGTTAAAAAAGCTGGTGGATCTGCAATATGAACGAAACGACATTAATTTTACCCGAAATAAATTCCGCGTACGGGGTGACGTAGTGGAGATTTTTCCTGCCACTTCCAATGATACCGCGATTCGTGTGGAATTTTTCGGTGATGAAGTGGATCGTATCTCAGAGATTAATGTGGTAACCGGGGAACTCAAAGCGGTGCTCAAGCACATAGCGATTTATCCCGCTTCCCATTATATTGTGCCTCCCGAAAAAATGAAGGGGGCGGTTCAGGAAATAGAGCGGGAACTCCAGCAGAGGCTGGCTTATTTCCGGGAAAATGGAAAATTATTGGAGGCGCAGCGGATTGAACAGCGTACCCGGTATGATATGGAGATGTTGCAGGAGATCGGCTTCTGCAAGGGGATTGAGAATTATTCGCGTATCATGGCGGGCCGCCCTGCGGGGAGCGCGCCCTTTACGCTTCTTGACTATTTTCCGGACGATTATCTCCTTTTTGTAGACGAATCCCATGTCACCCTGCCGCAGGTTCGGGGTATGTTTGCGGGCGACCGGGCACGGAAAGATACGTTGATTGAATACGGGTTTCGATTGCCTTCGGCTTACGACAACCGTCCGCTTAATTTTGATGAATTTTACGAGAGGATCAACCAGGTGGTGTTTGTAAGCGCCACCCCGGGCGATTTGGAAAAAGAGAAAAGTACGCAGATTGTGGAACAGGTGATCCGTCCAACCGGCCTAACCGATCCGGAGATTATTGTAAAACCCACCGACGGGCAGATAGACGACCTGATTTCAGAAGTAAATATACGTGTTGCAAAACAGCAGCGCGTGCTGGTGACCACTTTGACCAAGAAAATGGCCGAAGATCTGACCTCTTACTTAGAGGGGATGGGCATACGGGTGCGCTATATGCACCATGATATCGATACAGTAGAGCGCATGGAAATCATCCGCGATTTGCGGTTGGGGGAATTCGACGTTTTGGTCGGCATCAACCTGTTGCGGGAAGGGCTGGATATTCCGGAAGTGTCCCTGGTAATCATCCTGGACGCAGACAAAGAAGGGTTCCTGCGTTCGGAAAGGTCTTTGATCCAGACCATTGGCCGCGCGGCCCGCAATGCGGAAGGACAGGTGATTATGTATGGGGATTCCGTTACCCCGTCGATGGAAAACGCCATCCGCGAGACGGAACGCCGCCGTTCCATTCAGATGGCTTACAATCGGGAGCACGGGATTACCCCGAAAACCATCGTGAAAAAAGTGGCGGATGTTCTGGAGATCTCCACTCATGCCAAGGATGAAAAGAAACCCAAGAGGCGGCTGACCCGGTTGGAACGCCAGCAAAAGATTGAACAGCTTACCAAGGAGATGAAGGCGGCTGCCAAACTGTTGGAATTTGAACACGCGGCTTACCTGCGTGACCAGATCAAGAAGTTGTCGGAAGGTAAATAAGCAGAACCATAATCAAAGGTTATGCACGCGGGGCAGCGGTAGAAAAAGCCTATAAAAAGCGGAAGATCGGAGGACGTTTGATTGTCTAATACTAGAATTTTTGTCAAGGGAGCAAGGGAGCACAATTTAAAAAATGTGGATGTAGAAATTCCAAGAGATAAGTTGGTGGTATTAACGGGGCTATCCGGTTCCGGAAAATCCTCCCTTGCGTTTGATACAATTTATGCCGAGGGCCAAAGGCGTTATGTGGAATCGCTTTCCTCCTATGCCCGCCAATTCTTGGGGCAAATGGAAAAACCAGACGTGGATTACATTGAAGGGCTTTCGCCCGCCATTTCCATCGATCAAAAAACAACCTCTAAAAACCCGCGTTCCACGGTCGGGACGGTCACCGAGATTTACGATTATTTGCGTTTGCTGTACGCGCGCATCGGTATCCCCCATTGCCCGGTATGCGACCGCGAAATCAAACAGCAGACCATCGACCAGATTGTGGACAAAATCATGGAGCTTCCGGAGGGCAGCAAGATCATGGTTTTGGCTCCGGTTGTGCGCGCGCGTAAGGGAGAACATGTGAAAGAATTGGAAGCGGCAAGGAAAAGCGGCTATGTGCGCGTGCGCGTGGACGGTATCATTTATGACCTTTCCGAAAAGATTCAGCTGGAAAAGAACAAAAAGCACAGCATTGAAATTGTGGTGGACCGTTTGGTGATCCGGCCGGATATGGTTTCCCGCTTGACCGATTCCATTGAAACCGCATCCGCTTTGAGCAATGGGTTGATGATTCTCAATGTGGTGGGCGGCGAAGACATCCTTTTCTCTCAAAATTATGCTTGTCCAGAGCATGGGGTCAGCATTGAAGAGCTCACACCCCGCATGTTTTCCTTCAACAATCCGTTTGGGGCGTGTAAAAAGTGTACCGGCCTGGGGGTTTTTATGAAAATTGATCCGGAGTTGGTCATCCCGGACAAAAGCCGTTCGATCCGTCAGGGCGGACTCAAGGGTAGCGGTTGGGCGATGGAGGGAAACAGCATTGCCGGCATGTACTTTGACGCCCTTTCCGAACGCTATGGCTTTTCCCTGGATACGCCTTTGGGGGAACTCCCTCCCGAGATCATTTCCATCCTGCTTTACGGCACCAAAGGGGAAAAGCTGAAACTCCACCGAAATACGGAACGGGCCAGCAGCGTCTATTACAGTGAATTTGAAGGAATCATCAACAATTTGGAGCGCCGCTTCCGCGAAACGCAGAGCAGCTGGATCAAGGAAGAGATTGAAGCCTATATGGCGGCTATCCCCTGCGACGCCTGCGGTGGACGGCGATTGAACCCCGAAAGCCTGTCGGTGACCGTTGGTGGAATCAACATCAGCGAATTTTGTGATAAATCCGTTTCCTCGGCCCTTGCGTTTGTGCAGGGGTTGGAGCTGACCGAGCGGGAGCATATGATTGCCGATGCGATATTAAAGGAGATTTCGGAACGACTGGGATTCCTGAAGAGCGTGGGGCTGGAATACCTCACCCTTTCACGCGCATCGGGGACCCTTTCCGGTGGGGAAAGCCAGCGTATCCGGCTGGCAACCCAGATTGGGTCATCCCTGATGGGGGTGCTTTATATTTTGGATGAACCAAGCATCGGTTTGCATCAGCGGGACAACGATAAGCTTTTGGCCACGCTGAAACGCTTGCGTGATTTGGGCAATACCGTGATCGTGGTGGAGCATGACGAAGACACCATGTACGCAGCCGACTATATTGTGGACATCGGCCCAGGGGCAGGCATTCACGGCGGCAATGTGGTGTGCGCGGGTACGGTAGACGAGATAAAGGCCTGCCCGGAATCCCTGACCGGCCAATACCTAAGCGGGGCAAAACGGGTGGAAATTCCAATAAAACGGCGCAAAGGGAACGGAAAAAAGTTGAAAATTGTCGGCGCCAAACAGAATAATCTCAAAAATATCAATGTAGAAATTCCACTTGGAAAATTTGTGTGCATAACGGGGGTATCGGGTTCAGGAAAATCCTCCCTCATCAATGAGATATTATACAAGAGCCTGGCATCCCGGCTTAATGGCGCCAAATGCCGGCCTGGAAAACACAAGGAAATCCTTGGGGTGGAAGAAAACCTGGATAAGGTAATTGATATCAACCAATCCCCGATCGGCCGAACCCCACGCTCCAACCCGGCTACCTATACCGGTGTATTCGGCGACATCCGGGAGCTATATGCTTCTACGCAGGATGCAAAACTACACGGTTTTACCAGTGGGCGTTTTTCGTTTAATGTAAAAGGCGGCCGCTGTGAAGCTTGCCAAGGGGACGGTATTCTAAAAATCGAAATGCATTTTTTGCCGGATATTTATGTGCCCTGTGAGGTCTGCAAGGGAAAGCGCTATAATCGCGAGACGCTGGAGGTAAAATACAAAGGAAAAAGCATATATGATGTTTTGGAAATGACGGTAGACGAGGGTGTGGAATTCTTTGCAAGCATCCCCAAAATTGCCCGAAAGTTACAGACCCTTCAGGATGTTGGCCTTGGATATATCAAAATAGGCCAGTCCTCCACCACTCTTTCGGGGGGAGAGGCCCAGAGGGTCAAATTGGCCACTGAGCTTTCCAAGCGGCCGACCGGAAAAACCATTTATATTCTGGACGAGCCTACCACCGGCTTGCATATTGCCGATGTGCACCGGCTGATCAATGTCCTGCAAAAGCTGGTGGACGCCGGCAATACGGTTGTTGTAATCGAGCATAATTTGGATCTTATCAAAACGGCCGACCATATTATCGACCTGGGGCCGGAAGGCGGGGATGGCGGCGGCTTTGTCGTAGCGTCCGGAACACCGGAACAGGTGGCCAGGAAGGAGGCTTCCTATACAGGAAGGTATCTGAAAAAGCTGTTGGATCAAAAGTAGGTGGAGTACGATGATTGCGAAAATGCAGGCGGATCAGCTTGACGAATTGATGGATCTCTGGCTTTCGGTAAGCTGTTCGGCCCATGCTTTTATCCCGGCGGACTATTGGAGATCCAGCGCGCCGTGGGTACGTGAGCATTGCTTTTCCAGGGCAGAGACTTTTTTAGAGGAACAAGCCGGAAGGGTGCGCGGCTTTTTGAGCGTCATGCCGGATGGTTATATTGGAGCCCTTTTTGTACGGGAAGAAGAGCAAGGAAAAGGGATAGGCGGCCGGCTGCTTGCACACTGCCAAACACGCTTTGACCGGCTGACCTTAGGGGTGTATCGAGAAAATCTACGGGCGGTTGCATTTTATAAGCGCGCCGGATTTTCCATACTCACGGAGCAAATTGACCAGGCGACTGGCCACGGAGAATATACCATGCTCTGGCGTAGGGCGTGAAAGCAAAAAACCGCCTGGCAGCAAACAGCATTGCTGCCAGGCGGGTTTGCCGGGAAAACGGTTTATGCCCAATGTTCCTGAATCAGCCCAGAAAATTTAAAATGTGGCTTTCCAGTCCTTGTACGGCATTGCGTGTGCGCTGCTTGGCTTCTTCCCCGGTGGAAGATATCTGGATATAGCTTACAATCTCATTTTGCGTCCTGCCAGGCAAGGAGCAGAAGTATTCCATTGCATCCGGGCGCTGTGCCATGGAATTTACCAGTCCCAGAGGCAGGCTGTAGGATTTTTGTTCCGGTCTGTCCATGTTATCACCTTTCCTTTCTATTCAGGTGTAGTTTATCCCAAATGGGTCAGAATATGAATGGTGGCCTGCCGCGAAATACGGCGTAACGTCCCCTTGCGTTCTCACAGGATAGACGGCGGTATTTACCGCGTCAGGCGGCGCTGCCTTTATGCATTTGAGGGGCATCTTCGCCGCTTTAAAGTTTACAGTCTGTTAATGCACCAAAGGATAAACTATAGTAAAATAAGACCATCGTCCGGCGGGATTTGTCGGAAAGTAAAAGGTGGTACTGCCGTGTTCGGTTATATCAAACCCCATAAGCCGGAGCTTCTGGTGAAGGAATACGAACTTTATAAGTGTGTTTATTGCAGTCTGTGCAAATGTATGGGAAAGCGCTTTGGCGTTCTTTCCCGCCTCACTTTGAGTTACGATGCCACTTTTCTGGCAATGCTTGCGCTGTCTTTGAAGGACGACTGCCCCGCTTTTTATTCAGGGCGTTGTGTGGCGAATCCCTTGAAAAAATGCGTCTACTGTAAGGGCGGGGAAGAAGCGCTGGCCTTTTCCGGCGCGGTATCCATAACCATGACGTACTACAAAATCCGGGATGATATACAAGATTCGGGTTTTGGAGGAAAATTACGGGCATGGTGCCTGCTTCCGATGGCCGCGTGGTGTCATCGGAAAACCAAAAGGCAATTCCCCGAGGTGGAACGCATTGTGGCGGATTGTATGCAGGAGCAGGCGGCAGCGGAGCTCGACCCTGAAGCGGGGATTGATTCCAGCGCCGAACCCACTGCTAGGATGCTTTCCGAAGTAGCGCGGCAGCTTGCGGGGGAAGATGAGAGAAAAAAGCTGATATTGGATCAATTTGGCTATTTCATCGGTCGGTGGATTTATTTAATCGACGCGGCGGATGATATGGATAAAGATAACAAGCATGGTGCGTTCAACCCATTTTTGAAGAAGTTGGTCAAGGAACGAGAAATGCCGCTGGAATCGAAAGAGCTGCGGGAATATTGTAACGGGGTGCTTAATCAAACCCTCGCCCGGGCGCTCAGTGCATTTCAGCTGTTGGAGCTCAGTCACTTTGACACAATTTTGCAAAACACCATGACGTTGGGGCTGCCTGCTATGCAGAAGCAGGTCCTGTTTGATAAGGAGAAGGAAGAGTATGACAGATCCCTACAAGGTACTGGGAGTATCCCCGGACGCAACGGATGAGCAGATAAAGACGGCCTACCGCGAATTGGCCAAAAAGTATCATCCGGACAATTATGATCAAAGCCCGCTTGCCGATTTGGCCTCTGAAAAAATGAAAGAGATCAACGAGGCGTACGATGCGATTGTGAATGAGCGCAAACAGCAGCGGTACGGCGGGGCGGCCGCCTCTGGATATGGCGGGGCGGACGGCTACCGGCGCAGCAGCAATTACAGCGATGTGCGGCAATTGATCATGAATGGGAGGGTAGCAGACGCCGAGCAAATTTTGAACGGCGTGCCCACCTCTGGACGGGATGCAGAATGGTACTTTTTAAAGGGGACTATTTTGTATAAGCGTGGTTGGCTGGAAGAAGCGTACAACCACTTTTCCACTGCCTGCCGTATGGATCCCAATAACCGAGAATACCAGGCGGCGATGAACCAGGCCAGCAACCAGCGCAGCGGCGTATACGGCGGTTATAATACGACAAGACGTACGGCGGGAGGCTGTACCCCTTGTGATGTCTGTAATGCCCTGATTTGCACCGACTGCTGCTGTGAATGCATGGGCGGCGACTTTATTAACTGCTGCTGATGAAAGGCGGGGGTTAGATTGAATCAAAGTGGTAAGGTCGCTTTGGGCGGCATTGTAACGGCTTTGAGTACGGTAGCGATGTTCCTGACCGGTCTGTTGGCGCCCGTGGGAACCTATGCTCTTCCTGCAATCGCCGGGGTGGTCCTGGTGGTAATCGTAATTGAAATCGGTGCGCGCTGGGCCTGGATGGTATACGGCGCAGTTTCCATTTTATCGTTGCTTTTGGCTGCGGACAAAGAAGCTGTTTTATTGTTTATTCTGTTTTTTGGATATTATCCGATCCTGAAGGCGAATGTGGAACGGGTTCGTTCCAAACCGATTCAGTGGCTTATAAAGCTGGGTGTATTCAATGCGGCTGTCATACTCAGCTTTTGGATTGCCATGACCGTATTGCAGATACCGCAGGATGCGTTTACGTTGTTTGGGGTTTACTTGCCGTGGGTATTTTTACTTGCGGGAAACGCCATATTTGTTATTTACGATTACGCTTTGACCGGTGTAATTTCCATGTATGTATACCAATTTCATAAGGTTATTAAAAAAATGTTGCATCTTTAACGGATCTAGTTTGCACCCAATTCCATTTTTAAAAGGGAATTGGGTGCTTTTTGTCGGGTAGTAAGAATATTGAGCAGGCTTTTCCTGCAAAATCCATGCATGCGCTTGATTTTTGCGGCGTTTGGCTTTAATATGGATAATAGGAGTTGAGCAAAGCATGAGAAAACACTTATTATCCCGGATTGAAAGTATGATGAACGGTTTTTCCAAAGGACAAAAACGGATCGCTCAGTACATTGAGGAGCATTACGATAAAGCAGCCTTTATGACGGCGTCCAAACTGGGTGCCACAGTAGGGGTCAGCGAATCCACTGTGGTTCGCTTTGCCGGAGAACTTGGTTACGAAGGTTATCCGGAGCTTCAAAAAGCCATGCAGGAGATGATCCGCAGCAAGCTTACTTCTGTACAGCGTATGCAGGTGACCAGCGCCCGCATCGGCGACGCCGATGTGCTGGACAGCGTCCTGCAACAAGACATTGATAAAATCCGCCGTACCTTGGAAGAGACTTCGCACGAAGAATTTTACCGCGCAGTGGATGCTATCATCGGCGCGCGCCGGGTTTACATTGTTTCGGCGCGCAGCTCCTCGGCTCTCGGCAGTTTTTTAGGTTACTATTTTAGTCTAATTTTGGAAGATGTTTCTATCCTTACAGCAACCAGCGAGGCAGAGATTTACGAGCAGATGTTTCGAATTGAGCCGGAGGATTGTGTGATTGGCATCAGCTTTCCGCGCTATTCCAAAATGGCGGTAAAGGCGATGCGATTTGCCTGTGACCGGGGAGCCCGGGTGATCGCTTTGACCGATAGCATGGTGTCCCCCCTTGTACAGCCCGCTGATCATGTGCTTTTAGCGCGCAGCGATATGGCTTCGATGGTTGACTCGCTGGTGGCTCCTCTGAGTTTAATTAACGCTCTGATTGTGGCCACGGCGCTGCGCAAGAAAGAGGAGGTTTCCGCTACCTTTAGCCGTCTGGAGCAGATTTGGGAACAATATGAGGTTTATGAAAAAGTAGAGGAGAATACCCTTGAATAGACAAGATGTCCTTGTGGTCGGCGCAGGGCCGGCCGGAATGATGGCGGCGGGTGTAGCCGCCCAAAATGGGGCGCGGGTTACCCTGTTGGAGCGCAACGGCCGTGTTGGGCGAAAATTGATGATTACCGGCAAAGGCCGCTGCAACATCACCAATGCTTGCGATATCGCAGCCTTTATCGCCTCCGTGCCGGGGAATGGGCGCTTTCTGTACGGGGCAATCAACCGATTTACCCCTCAGGATACTGTGGCTTTTTTTGATAAGATTGGTCTTTCCACCACAGTGGAAAGGGGAAACCGTGTATTTCCGACATCGGGTAAAGCTGTAGATGTGGTAGATGCCATGCGCCGATTTGTGGAAAAATCCGGCGCCCGGCTGTTGCACGGGCGAGCAAAAAGGCTTATAATAAAAAGCGGTTGCATTCACGGGATTGAAACGGAAGACGACCGCAGACTGGAGGCGGACGCGGTGATCGTTGCCTGCGGCGGAAAATCGTATCCTCTTACCGGTTCCACCGGAGACGGCTATGATTTAGCCCGACAGGCGGGCCACACGGTTGTGCCATTGGCGCCGTCTCTTGTACCTTTGGTGGCAATAGAGGAATTCTGCCGGGATCTGCAGGGGCTTTCCTTAAAAAACATAGCCATCCGGGTGTGTAAAAACCCCCAAGGCCAAGGGGCTGTTGTATATGAGGATTTCGGTGAGATGCTGTTTACCCATTTCGGCCTGTCGGGTCCTGTTATTTTAAGCGCCAGCGCGCATATGCGGGGGATGGAACCGGGAAAATATACGGTATGGATTGATTTAAAACCGGCGCTCACCATAGAGCAGCTGGACGCCCGCTTGCAGCGGGATTTTGTAAAATTCAAAAACCGGGACTTTATCAATTCGTTGTCGGAACTGTTGCCAAAGAAGCTGATCGCGGTGGCGGTTGCACGATCGGGCATTGCACCGCAGACGAAGTGCAATCAGATTACAAGGGAACAGAGGCATGGATTTGCCCATCTGCTCAAATCGTTTTCGGTTGCCATCGAAGGGTTCCGGCCAATAGAAGAAGCGATCGTCACTTCAGGCGGTGTGGCAACTGCGGAGTTAAACCCCAAAACCATGGAATCCAAATTGGTGAAAGGCCTGTATTTTGCCGGAGAAGTGATCGATGTGGATGCTTATACC
>CAMMKL010000021.1 GCA_946497265.1 uncultured Clostridia bacterium
AGCACGTCCTTGGTAAGGACGAGGTCACCAGTTCGAATCTGGTTAGCAGCTCCATTCATCCGCCTGAATCCATTTATTGGATTCAGGCGGATTTTTGTGTTTTTAAGTGCGTGTAACGTGACGCTATAGTCATGCGGATAAGCGGATCACAATAGGATTCTTTCTAAAATCTGCTTATTTTATGGCTTTTAGACGGGGCCGTTGTTATATAAGGTCAGCCTGGGCAGTCTGCCTTTTACAGCTTGCAAAGCTGTTGTGCCGCCTGTTTTGCAGTAATATGTGAAACGTCTATCCGAATGGTATCCAAACTGTTGTAAAAAGGAAGCCGCTGAAGGCTTCTTGTAACCACATCCTCCCGGCGCAAGCCCTGTTCCACATCGGCCAGCAGCCGACGCCTGAGTGTATCTGGATCGCAAACCAATGAGATGTTTTTTACAAGACAGCCGGTAACGTCCAGATTGGAAAGGATCTGGTCGATGATATGCTGTTCGTGCAGCACCCAGCAGAAGATGACATGCTCGTAAGCGGAACAATGAATAAAGTTGTTTAGTAGATAGCAGATATTGTCCATAACCATCGTTTTTGTTTCTTCCGTAACTTGAAATGGATGGGAATCCCAGCACCAGTCGCCGTCCAGGAAAACGCTCCTTGGTAATTTATTTTTTAAAAGTTGGCAGATTGTGGTTTTTCCCACGCCCATAGGTCCACCGATCAAATACAATGTTTTTATAGCGGCTTCCTCCTATCGTGTAATCGTTTATGATAGGATTATACACTTTTATGCGGCAGCTGTCGTTTTAAATGGTGACAAAGCAAGTTTTTTTGGTAAATCCCATAGGGCGGATTGTTTGTTTCACTATAATAAAGGAAAAGAAAGTAAGATGTTTCCTCCTTTTTAAAGCCAAGAAGCGGTTTCTTTGGTATCTTTTTATTTTTAATTTCTCTTTAATTCACTTTTAACACGTCAAAAGTAGAATCGTTATGGCAGGAAGGGAGAGGAACACTTCCTGCGGATGGTTCCTTGTTGAGAGATTAAATACAGAAAGGATCAGAGAACGTATGAAAAAATTGATTGCGGTTTCCCTTGCTCTGGCGACCATCCTTTCGGCTGGCAGCATGCATGTTTTTGCTGCTTCTGCGAAAGACGCCGCCGCCCCGGCTGTTGTGTCGGGCTCTGTAACCGGGTCCAGTTTCCAAGGCGTTGTTTTGGGAGTGGGCTCCAACGAATCTGAGCGCAACATTACCTGGAGCTCGAATAGCTCAGCCCCCGGTAAACTTCAGATTGCCAAAAAAGCGGACCTGCCCAATGGGGATTTTTCCGGCGAAGGATGGACAGCCGAGCAGTACGACGCGGAAAGCGCTGTGATACCTGGCCTTACCATCTACAGCAATAAGGTTACGGTAACGGATCTGGAACCCAACACCGAATATGTATATCGCGTGGGCGATGACAGCAGTTGGTCTCAGGCCTATACCTTCTCCACCAAAGGCGCGGAGGATTTCAGCTTCCTATTTGCCGGCGATCCGCAGATTGGCGCCAGCGGGAATTCCAGCTCCGACACCAATGGTTGGAACAACACCTTGAACTTTATTCAGCAAAATTTTTCGAATGCAAGTTTTCTGCTCAGCGGCGGCGACCAGGTGAATACCTACAACAACGTGTCGCAGTACGACGGTTACCTGAATCCAATCCTTGCTACGTTAACCAATGCGGTAACGGTTGGCAATCACGACAGTTCGGTGGGCAGGGACAACAACCCCTATCTCTCCCGCTTTACGATTCCGAACCTGGATTCCAGAGGGGCGACCGACGCCGGCGGCGATTATTGGTATACTTACAACAACGTGCTGTTTATGGACATCAATTCGAACAACCGCAGCACGGCCGAACATAAGGCGTTTATGGAAGACGCGATCGCCCAGAACCCGGATGTTACCTGGAAGGTTGTAGTGTTCCACCACTCTGTGTACAGCGTTGCCAGCCATGCGTTTGACAGCGACATTTTGGAGCGCCGCGACCAACTGGTTCCGGTAATCTCCGAGTTGGGGATCGACGTTGCCCTGATGGGCCACGACCATGTCTATACCAGAAGCTATATGATGAACGGTACCACGCCCGACGTACAGCGCAATGAAGACGGTACCGCCCTGAGCAGCGTGACCAATCCTTCCGGCACCCTTTATCTGACTGCAAACAGCGCCAGCGGCAGCAAATTCTATTCGATCAAGCAAAGCGACTTCCCCTTCGCGGCCGTACAGAATCAGGAACGTGTCCCGAACATCACCAACATTCAGGTGACCGATACCTCCTTCCGTATGACTACTTACCGTGTATCCGACGGCAGCGTAGTGGATGATTTTACAATCAACAAAACCAGCCAAGGCGCGCAATCCGGCGGCAATACCGAGGTAACCGCCGATGCCACCATCGATCCCAGCTACACCTTCTCGATCCCGGCTACGGTGGATATGGGCAGCCTGAAGAAGACCGCCGATGAATTCCTGGTAACTACCCCCTTCAGAATCTCGGTTACCGACCTGGTGAAGGCAAGCGATACGGGTAAGGTAGACGTTACCGTTGCGCCCACAGATGCATCCCGTACCTTCCAGATGATCAACGCGAAAGACAATCAGACGACGCTCGCCTACCAGATGAAAAACGCTGACGGCGTGGCCCTGAGCGTGGGCGGTTTGTTTGCCACCTTTGCCGAAGACGGTTCCGCCGAAGGCTCCGTAGTGGTAGACGCTTCGCAGATCAATGCGGCCGGCCGGTATGCCGGAACGGTAACCTTTACCGCCTCTTACGGCGAATAACGGAAAACCCGAAAAGGGTTCCTGTAGGCATATAGGGTGGAGCCTCCCTCCACCCTATTGCTGCGTTTTTTCTGCAGGGGGAAATTTGGTTTACCTGCAAGGCTTCATTGAGAAAGGTGAAAGTATGGATCAGAGAAAGCAATATGAAGCGGAAGAAAAAGAAAATTACGCAGGCAGCTTCCGCGTGAAGGAACACACCGTTTTGCGCTGCTATACCAAAAAACAAATGAAATCCCTTTACCCTACCGGGAAATATACCCTGTTAGGCGAATACCGGCCGGGCCAGGAAAAGGGGGAACTGGAATTGGAAGCAAACGGTATGGTTTTGCCGCTTGTTCCCTTACACAAAAACAACCGTCTCCTATATGCGGCCAAGGGATATGTAAAATGCCGTGGGGAAGAGGATGGGTATATCCTTTTGCTTCAAAATAGGGTGCTGCAACGGGCAGCGGTTCTCCTGCTGTGTCTCCTCGTTATTGCGGCGGTTTGTTTTGCCCTGCCTTCCACACCGGAGGGAAAAACCTTGCTGGGTATTGACCCAGGCGCTGCTGATCCCGTAGAAAGCGCCTACAATACCGGCGGGCAGGCGGGGGCTTCCATTCAAATTCCCGGCTATAAAAGCATTTCCATCGCGGCGGATACCACCGATGTAGCCGTTTCGTTCCAAAATCCGGTGGAAAACAGCTGTTATTTCCGCATCAGCCTGATATTGGATGACGGTACGGTGCTTTACCAGTCGGAACTGATTCCACCGGGAAAAGAGGTACGGGAGGTTACCCTTGCACAGCCCATGCCCGCCGGGGAATATGCCGCTACGGTCAAATACGACACCTTTACGCTGGATGACCAGACCCCGCTTAACGGCGCCAATGTGAAAATAACACTGATTGTTTTGTAAAGGGGTAAGGTTAGATGAAACGTAAATTTCCGAAAACCGATATCTTTTTAGCGTTGTTTATTCTGTTGTTCGGTCTGTTTGTTTATTTCTTCAATATACAGAATCCAAATACGTATGAACGCTACAACAGTTCCACGCTTTCTTACGAAAGGGCCAAGGTGCTTTCCATAGACGCACAACAGCTAACGGAAGATACCACAACTCCCGGCCGCTACTATGGGGAACAGCAGATTACGGCGCAGCTGTTGAGCGGCAGCCGGGCGGGGGAAACGGTAAGCGTATACAATAATTTGAGCACTACTCATAACATACTGTTATCAGAAGGGCAGGATTTTGTGGCCTGTTTGGATCAGCCTGATCAGGCGGACTCCTATATTACGGTGTACAATTATTACCGCACTCCGGTAATTTATATCATGATCTTTCTGTTCTTGGCGGTTATGGTGCTGATTGGCCGTATGAAGGGCTTTAAAAGCGCGGTGGGGCTGCTCTTTACGTTTGCTACCATCCTTTTTTTGATGATACCCATGATATACCACGGCTATTCGCCTGTTTTTTCCTGTATCCTGACCGTTATCGTCACTACAGCGGTAAGCCTTTTGCTTCTCAACGGGGCTTCGGCCAAAACTTTTTGCGCAACAGCCTCTACCGCTCTTGGCGTGGTATTTGCCGGAATCATATTTTCCATATTCGCCGTGTTTTTCCATATCAGCGGGTTTAACACCAGCGAAGCCGAGGATCTGATTTTAATTTCCCAGAGTACAGGGCTTAATATCCAGGATATCCTGTTTGCAAGCATTTTGATCGCCTCTTTGGGGGCGGTAATGGATGTCGCAATGTCGATCAGCACGGCGCTGCACGAGGTAATGCTGTTCAGCCCCCAAATCAGCGCAAAGGAGCTGTTCCTTTCCGGTATCCGTATGGGTAAGGATATGATCGGCACCATGTCCAATACTCTGATTCTGGCGTTTGCCGGAAGCTGCCTGACCACCATCCTGGTATTTTTTTCCTATCATGTCCAGTATCAGCAGCTTATGAATTCCGATTTTATCACATTGGAGATTGCACAGGGCTTGTCCGGGACCATGGCGGTGGTGCTTACGGTTCCCATCGCTTCTTTCATTTCTGCCTTTGTTTACCACAGGCAGAGGGTAAAAAAGGGACGAAAGGCGCCGGTACCTCAAGCAGATGAAATCGAAGAGAGCGCGATACAAGGTTCTTAATACTTTGACTTTATTTGAATATAAATAAAAACATCCATATCCCGGTCTTAGGGGTATGGATGTTTCTGTTAAGGAAGGGGATCATGCGGCCTTACGGCGTTCCCGGGAAGCTCCCCGGCTAAAAAAAGAAATGATTTTGGCTTTGTCCCGGCGGATCCGACGGGGCTTTTTGTTCTTCAGAGGAGGCAGGGCGGGATCTTCCGGCAGTTCTTCCGGCGGTTCGAGCAGGATCTCTGGATTTCGGATAATCTTTCGCAGGGAACGGATGGTGGTGGCGTAATAAAAACCGTCGCAGATACGTTCGTCCACAACAAAGCGGAGGGTCATCAGTTTGGTGGTTTTGATCGAGCCGTCGCTCTGTATCTTGTATTCGGTGCGTTTCCGACCGATGGAAAGGAAAATGGAGCAGGTGCCAAAGTTATAAATATGATGGAACACGGAATCAATGCCCAACGACCCGTTGTCTACAATAAAGGCGCTGGTGTGGAAGGGGGAGAACTCATTGATAAAACGGGGCAGCAGGCCGATCTTATCGAAATTTTTCAGGGTAAAGACCGCAAATTTGGTGATGCAGGTGGGAAGATAGCTGAATATTTTCGCAATAATATCCGTACTGTTGGATTCGCTGCGGTTTTTGTTGGCCGCAAATTCCGCGTGCAGCTTGCTCCAAACATCATGCAGGGTATCGGTAGGGAAAAATTCGGGCTTTATGGTGGTTTCTTCCCCCTCCAGGCTCATCTCTTTTTTCACCGCGATGGACAAATGGATGCTGTTGCGGGCAAAGATCCTGCGGCCCGCCACAAACCGGTTAACCGCCGGCTTTATGGCGATCATGCGTACGGCTGCCGCCATGATGACCTGGATCATGCTCAAATCCTTCATATCCGTTTCCCGTCTCATCCTTCGCACGAACCGTTCCAGCTCCGTAATTTCAACTTCCTCTTCAAAACACACCATACTGTCGTTACGGGTAGGCATAATATGCGGGATCAAAAGGAAAAAGGGGTCAACGCTGCTCAAACGATATCCGTCATATCTGTCGCCAAACCGGCGGGGCCGCCTTTCATTAAATGATTCCATATGGACCTCCTCAAAGCGCGTAAATGTTAACTGATAAAATGATAACATACCGATGGCGAAAAAGAAATAGTTTTCCCTAGAAATGTATGGGGATATCCGGTTTTTTGTCATAACTCGTCATAAAAGATCTATCAGAAAACAATAAAAAAGGCAAGGCAACTTACTTTGCCTTACCTGTGAATTCTGTTTTTTTGCCGATCATGTTACCCGCCTGGGTCAACAGTTTTTTCTGGTCGCTTTCTTTCATAAGACGATAATACATAATCAGAGTGATCTCGTCCTGTTCCAGTGCGGCCAAGCTTGGTTTTCGCCTTTCATAAATAGGATCCCGGCTGTTTTGGGAGTCGTGTACCCTAGCGTTTACGGGTTCCTCATCCAGAAGTTCTTCGTAGCTGACATGAAAAAGTTTTGCAAGCTTTCCAATGGTAGCTAGATCAGGGGAGGATTTCCCTAATTCATAATAACTATAGGTGGATCGGCTGATATTCAGCACTTCAGCTACTTGCCATTGTTTATAATTGCAACGTTTGCGCAGATCTCTCAACTTTTGGGACAGCATAGAACTCCCCCTTTCTGTAATGTTTTCATATGAATTACTCAATAGTATTCTCGAACAAAAAAAGAATATGTGCAATTTTTTTGTATTGGACTTGGAATATATCAAGTAATACTATAATTATAATGAAGATATTTCTTTTTCGAAAGTGTACGTGACGTATGTTCACCAAACTTTTTTTCGCTCCCTATTTTTATCAGGAAACAAAAGGAAAGGCTTGACTAATGGAAAAAGGTCGGTTATAATAACTATCGCACACGATGCTACTGTGGCTCAGCAGGTAGAGCAGCTCACTCGTAATGAGCAGGTCGTCCGTTCGAATCGGATCAGTAGCTCCACCAGGCCGGGCTTGGACGCGGATCGCGTTTCAGGCCCGGCTTTTTCTTGTTGATTGCGTCTGGAATGAGGACTCCGTTTTGTCAGCGCTTCCAATAGGATGGTTTATAAGCCACGCACTCATTTGGGCGTGGCTTTTGCATTTTTAGAGAAAGGGAAACTTATAGAAAGGGGAATTGCAATATGAAGATGGCATTGCATGAGGATGGCAGTATCCTATCGCTGTGCTTTCAGGAAACTTCAGTACCGTTTCGGCAGGATGGGTATAAGGGTTTTTCCTTTTATACCGTACAGCAGGGAAGAAGTAAGGGGATCTTACTGCATAAGGAAGGAGAAAACCGGTTTTGCGGCCACGATATCCACCGCCGCTATGAACTTTCTTACCGGCAGGAGGGAGAAGAACTGCTGGTTACCGCATCGGTGGAAAATCAGGATGCTGTATCCTATAAACCCACCACATTAGGGTTGCGGTTGGGAATCGATTGCTATATGGAAAGCTACCCAGAATGGAACGATTTGTATTTTCCCACTTTGTTGCGCTGTGAAAAGACGCACTTTTGGGGCTATTTTATGACGCCGAAAGGAAAAATCCTGACAATCGCCTGTGAAGACCCGATAGCATCTTGGAGCCTTTCCTATAATGAACTGACCGAAGAGGAGGCGGGCGCCGCCTACCTCACCGGGGGGCACCGGATCTATACCGCCAACCTCCATTTGGTCAACCGCCCTCCCCGGCCGGAACGCCATCCAAGGCTGGACGAAATTCCACCGCATACAAAAATGGTGTGGAATTTTCGACTGCGCATGGTACCGGATCTTGAATCGGTGCCAATAGCTGCCGCGCAGATGGCGAAAGCGCCTATGTTTTCTTTAAAGCGATATACTTTGGACGCGGGGGATATGGTCTCGGGTATTTGCATGGGGGAGATAAGCCGTCTGACCTGTGTGTCGCCGGATGGGGAACGAAAAGAGGTCCCGATTTTGGAAGGGGGATTCCGCTTTGCTTGTCCTCATGGCATAGGGAGCTACCGCCTGCTTGCGGAAAACAGGCAGGGAAAATGCAGCGAAGCCTCTTTCTATTGCAAGCAGCCAAACACATGGTATTTAGAGCAGGCGCGTCGGGCAGTATTGGAGATGCCCCCGGTACACACCCACCATTTGGAATCTTTTAATTGCCTGTTTTCAATATTGCTTGCTAAGAAGTATTTACCAGACGAGAAAAAGGACGGGATTTGCGAACGTTATTTTACGGATTTTGTCCGATGGCTTTACGACGAAAAGACCCAAACGGCGGCGCACGCCCCCTGGAGGATACAGGACAGCGCCGGCCTTGCCTGCCTGCTGTCGATGAAATATGAACAAGACGGAACCATAGAATACCTGCGTATGGCCGCCCATTTGGCAGACTATCTGATTACCTGCCAAGCAGAAGACGGGGCTTATTACAGCATCCCTGCCCCAGGGCACAAAACGCATTATACTGCGGTGACCTACATTGCGAAATATGTAATGGATACGGCGAAAGTGGAGGAGAAGGCGTCGCAAAAATACCCGGAGTTTGCCGCATATGCAAGCCGCCACCGGGCTTCCGCCCTTCGCGCCGTCGCGAACCTGGAACAGAACCGCGACAATATTGATACTGAAGGCGAGCTTACGTTTGAAGATGGAATGATTAGCTGCAGCATGCTGCAGATTGCGGCAGCCGCGCTGGAGATGGAGACGGGTGAAAGGCGGGAACGCTATCTGAAGAGTGCGGAGTATATGTACCGGCTGCTCCGCTGCCTGCCCCAGGGCGTAAGACCGGCTTGCCGGATGCACGGGGCGACCCTGCGGTTCTGGGAAGCCCAGTACAATGTCAACCTGTTTTCCAATATGATGAATTCCCCCTGTGGTTGGAGCGCTTGGAAAGTGTATGGGGATTATTACCTGTACCTTTTGACCGGAAAAGGAGAGTACCTCCACGAAGCGATGAATGGGCTTGGCGCCTGTCTGCAACTGGTGGATGGGCAGACAGGCCGCCTGCGGTGGGGGTTTATCTGCGACCCGTATATTGAAACCAGCGCCTATATACAGGAAGCGCCCGGGCTTTGCCGCGGCAAGATAGCCGACTTGGTTCTAGGGGAAGAGTATGTAGAAATGGTGAGCGGTTGGCATCGAACGGAAAAGTTCCCAAGGGAAAAATGGGGAATTGACCAACTGGTGCATGAAATATTCAAATGCATGGCGGAAATAACCTTGACCAATGTTTATTTATTGGAAGAAGACGATGGTAGCCTTACCTGCTACAACGGGATTGTAGAGGAAGATGCAGGGACGTTGCGCATCCACCCACGGGAAGCGGTGGTACGGCATGCACACGTGCAGCTGAAGACGAAACGGAAGGTGGCCATTTGCATCGGAAAAGAGGAAAGGGCTGCGGTACTCTCTTCTGGATGGCTTGCATAAATATGTGATATTTTATTACAAACTGTCTTTATGTTTCAGGGGATATGACAAAAAACGATCTATTTTTGAATTAATTGAGAAATAATATTGTGTTTTCTGTGAATGCATGGCATAATGAAAAAACATTCTGTATTTTACAAGGGGGGCTTTCTATGACAAAAGAAAGGAGCAGCTTCAGCGGCAAAGTCGGTTTTGTACTGGCGGCGGCTGGTTCCGCCGTGGGGCTGGGGAATCTTTGGCGCTTTCCATATTTGGCGGCGAAATACGGCGGGGGGATTTTCCTGCTGGTTTATCTTATTTTGGCCGTTACCTTCGGTTTTGCTTTGATGGTCACGGAAATTGCTATCGGGCGGAAGACAGGCCTGAGCGCAATCGGCGCGTACCGTAAGCTGAATAAAAAGTATGCTTTTATCGGTTGGATATCGGCCTTGGTGCCGATCATCATCTTTCCATATTACAGCGTGATCGGCGGATGGGTCGTCAAATATTTGTTTGAGTTTGTACGCGGGCAGGGCTCGGCAGCGGCCGGCAACGACTATTTCAATCAGTTTATTGCCGAGCCGGTGCAGCCGGTTTTGTGGCTGGCCATCTTCATCGGGTTGACCGCTTTGATTGTTTTGCTTGGTGTGGAGAAAGGCGTAGAAAAGGCCAGCAAAATTATGATGCCTACCTTGGTAATCCTGACCTTGGGGATAACGATTTATACCATTGTTCAGCCGGGGGCTTGGGAAGGGGTTCTTTACTACATCACCCCGGATTTCAGCAAATTTACGGTGAACACCGTACTGGGCGCTATGGGTCAGATGTTCTATTCGATGTCTCTGGCGATGGGGATCATGATCACCTATGGTTCCTACATGAAGAAGGACGTCAATCTGGAAACCTCAGCCAAACAGATTGAATTATTTGATACCGGTTTTGCCTTCTTGGCAGGCCTGATGATTGTACCCGCCGTGTTTATTTTCTCCGGCGGCGACGAATCGCAGCTTAACCAGGGTCCCGGCCTGATGTTCAGCACGTTGCCAAAAGTATTTGACAGCATGCCGCTGGGCGGCGTAATTGGCGCGGCGTTTTTCCTGCTGGTGCTGTTTGCCGCTTTGACTTCGGCTATTTCCCTGATGGAAACAGTCGTATCGATTTTGCAGGTTAGGTTCCACTGGAACCGCAAGCTTACCTGCCTTTTGGTCCTTTTAGGCGCTTTCCTGATTGCACTGCCCTCTTCCCTGGGCTATGGCGCTCTCAGCTTCATTCAGCCGCTGGGTATGAGCGTTTTGGATTTCTTTGATTTTATCAGCAACAGCGTTTTGATGCCGATTGTCGCTTTGATGACCTGCCTCTTTGTATCCCTGGTGGTAAAGACACAGTTAATATCCGACGAGGTGAAGCTTTCTTCCCCTTTTAAACGGGAAAAGCTGTTTGTTGTGGTAATACGCTATGTGGCCCCTGTTTTTATTGTACTGATTCTGGTCAGTTCCGTCATGAACGCCATGGGCTGGATTACCATTTGATACGGTTTTGCTTTGGGCGGGCGGCTTTTAGGCCGCCCGCCTGTTTTTTAAGAATATCTTGATGATTTTGCTATGATCTTCCAGCTTTTCCTGCGATTTGATCATTATTTTGTTGAAATAGACTGAAAAATATAGTATACTGTAACCGATACCTTTTGATATGGCTTCTTGGTCATATTTTTATGGCCAGAGAGGTTTTGGCGATTTTGTATGCATATCCATTAGAGTAGCTGTGTTTTTAGGCCGACTGGAAATTTACGGAGAAAAAAAGTGATTTTCGTTGGAAGAAGGGCGATTGCCCCTTGTCGTGGCGAAGAAAGGGTGCTATAATAAATTCCCCCTCCGCCGTTAAAGAATTAACAATATAATTGGCCGATCCGGCCTTCTTTCAAGCCTGAAGCAGGGAAGGTAACGCAGAAAAAATTGTGAGGATACATTGTGTTACGGCTTTGCGCTCGGCTTGAAATGGCCTATTATAACAATGAAAAAAGGTGGAAAATTATGGAGATTATTGTTTGTATTGGCAGTTCCTGACATTTGAGGGGTTCGAGGGATATTGTCCAAATTCTGGAGCGCAATATCACTCTAAACGGCCTGCGGGATCAGATTACCCTCAAAGGGTCGTTTTGCATGGGAGAATGTAAGGGCGGCGTATGCGTAAGCGTAGACGGCGAACGGTTTACCATTACCCCAGCGGAGACGGAGGAATTCTTTAATAAAGAGATCCTTGGGAGGATGTCGGTATGAGCATCATTGGGCTGAAAAAGGCGAATTGCAAAAACTGTTATAAATGTGTTAAAGTTTGCCCGGTGAAGTCCATAAAAGTTGAAAACGCCCAGGCGAAGATCATCGACAACGCCTGTATTTTGTGCGGGAAGTGCCTTTCCGAATGCCCGCAGAACGCTAAAACATTGAGCAGTTCTCTAGAAACCGTCAAGGGTTACCTGAATGCGGGGGAAAAGGTGGTGCTTTCGTTGGCGCCCTCTTATCCGGGTTCCTTTGATTACCGCACGCCGGAGCAGCTTGTGACGGCACTGAAAAAGCTCGGATTTTATGCCGTTTCCGAAACATCGGAGGGCGCCGCTTATGTAACGGCGGAATACGACCGGCTCATTCGCGAAAATACTATGAAAAATATTGTAACAACCTGCTGCCCCACCGTGAACCGGTTGGTGGAGTATTACTATCCGGAGCTGGTGGACAGTCTGGCGCCCGTAGTTTCCCCCATGCTGGCGCACGCACGCCTGCTGAAGCAGAATTTGGGAAAGAATATCCGGGTTGTCTTCGCGGGGCCGTGTATCTCCAAAAAAGACGAGGCCAGGGATGTACGCCATCCCAACGACGTGGACGCTGTACTGACGTTTGACGCATTGGCTCAGTGGCTTGAGGAAAAAAAGATCAGCGTGCCGGAGTGTGAGGAGTCCTCTTTCCTGAATGCAAGCTCCAAGATCGTGCGTATGTATCCGGTGACCAACGGGATTTTGGCAACCCTGCGGGCCCGTGGAACTGCCGAAGAGAATTACCATATGTTGAGCGTTGACGGTGTGGAAGAATGCAAGGAACTGTTTGAGGCTATGAAACGTGGGGAGCTGGATCACTGTTTCATTGAGGTCAACGCCTGCAAGGGAAGCTGTGTGAACGGTCCGGTGGTGGCGAAAGACCACAAAGACCGCTTTACTTCCGCAATCCGGGTGGAAAAATATGCGCAAAGCGACGCCGACAGTTACCCGGTTTTATCGGAAAACCTGCCGCTTTCCAAAAAGTTTATGGACCGCTCGCCGCATGAGGCGATTCCGGACGAAAGTATGATCCGCATGATCCTTTCCAAAATCGGCAAGGAAAGCCCCGAGCAGGAGCTCAACTGCGGCGCGTGCGGCTATGCTTCCTGCCGCGATAAGGCCATCGCTGTTTATCAGAACCGCGCCGAGCTTACCATGTGTATGCCTTACATGAGGGAGCGGGCGGAATCCCTTTCAAACTATGTGCTGTCTGAAACCCCAAACATTACCATTATCGTAGACAGCGACTTGAACATCATTGAGTTTAACACTGCGGCGGAGCTTTGCTTTAAGGTCAGCCGCCGGGAAGCGCTGGAGAAGGGCCTGTATGAACTGATCGACGTCTCCGATTTCCAAACGGTGTTTGAAACCAAACAGTCGATCACCGATAAGAAGGTCCATTATAGGGAATACAATATAACTACCCTGCAATCCATTATTTATATCGAGAAAGAAAATATTGTAATGGGTATCTTCAAAGACATCACTGAAGAAGAAAAAATACTGGAAAACCGCTACCGCATGCGCACCGAGGCGATGGAAATGGCCCAAAAGGTGATCGATAAGCAGATGGTGGCCGCCCAGCAGATTGCAAGCCTGCTGGGTGAGACTACGGCGGAAACTAAGGTGACCCTGACCAAACTGAAAAACATGATTGTATTTGACGATGGTGATAAGCTATGAAAATGCATGTGGATACCGCGTACCGAAGCCTGAATAAATATGGCGAGGAATTGTGCGGCGACATGGTAAAGGTAATCCGCACGAAGGATTCCGTCATTTCTGTGTTGGCGGACGGTTTGGGAAGCGGTGTAAAGGCCAATATTTTGGCTACCCTTACGAGCACCATTATTTCCACCATGCTGTGCGAGGGCGCAAGTGTGGAACAGGCGGTGGAGACGATTACCAACACCCTGCCGATCTGCAGCGTGCGCAAGCTGGCCTATGCCACCTTCAGCATTTTGCAGATTTATGACGATGGGGAAGCCTATCTTGTGGAATTCGATAACCCCGCCTGTATGTTTATCCGGGATGGAAAACTGATGACCCTTCCCTCTGAATATCACGAGTATTCAGGAAAAACCGTTTACGAATGTCGTTTTCAGGTGCAGCCCGGCGACGTGCTGGGGCTTATCAGCGACGGAGTAGTGTTTGCGGGGGTGGGTAAGCTTTTGAATTTCGGCTGGACGTGGGACAGCGTCGCCGCCTGGCTGACAAAAGCAACACTCAAAGAGCATTCCGCCCCCAGGCTTGCCATCTCCCTTTCCCAGGCGGTAAACGACCTGTACATGGAAAAACCGGGGGACGATTCCACGGTCTTTATCGCCCATGTTGCCCCGCGCTGCGTTGTGAACATGTTGGCCGGCCCGCCGGAGGACAAAGAAAAAGACCCCGTTATGGTGCGGGATTATATGCGTGCGCCCGGCAAAAAAATTATCTGCGGCGGTACCAGCGCAAATATTGTAGCGAGGATTTTGCACCGGAAGGTAGAGACGTCTCTTCATTATGTGGATCCGGAGATCCCGCCGATCGGCTATATTGAAGGGATTGACCTGGTGACGGAAGGGGTGCTTACCCTCAGCCGTACGGTAGAAATCCTTAAGGAATATCTCGCTCACGACGCGGACGACTATTATTTCCGCAAGCTGGACGAACAAAACGGCGCCTCCATGCTTGCAAAGCTTTTCCTGGAAGAGTGCACGGCCTTTCACGCCTTTATCGGCCGCGCGATCAATCCAGCACACCAAAATCCCGGCTTACCTGCGGATTTGAGCATTAAGCTCAAGCTGATCGACGAGCTGTGTATCTTGCTGGAGAAGCTTGGAAAGCAGGTGGAAAAAACTTATTATTAAGGCGTATGCCTTTTCGATCCCCCTATCCCAAAATCTGCTTGTTCCGGTATCGGGACACGCCCAAAAGGAGACATAGTACATGCAATACGATAATGACGCCAAACAATTGAAATTTGAGGTTCTAAAAAAAGTGGCGGAGCTTGCCTATGCGGGAGAGCTGGAAGAGAAAACCGACCAAATCCCTTATGACATCATTCCCGGCACTGTTGCAAAATACCGCTGCTGTGTGTACAAGGAGCGCGAAATCATCCGGGAACGTGTGATCGTGGCCAAAGGAAGGAACCTGCCCAGCAATGCAAATGGGGAAGGCGCGGTTACCGTTTTGCCCGCGGCCTGCGAAGGCTGCCCGATCAACCGTTTTACGGTTACCGCCAATTGCCAGCGCTGTATGGCGAAAAAGTGCGTGGCGGCCTGTCCTTTTGGGGCGATTTCCGTTACCGGTAAAGGGGCGTATATCGACCCGGCCAAATGTAAGGAATGCGGGCGCTGCGCGGCGGCCTGCCCGTATAACGCGATTTCCGACACCATGCGGCCCTGCCTGCGCTCCTGCCCGGTGGATGCGATTTCCATCGACAGCAACAGCAAGCAGGCGACCATCCAATATGAGCGCTGCATCGGCTGCGGCGCGTGCTCCAGTTCCTGCCCCTTCGGTGCGATCTCCGATACTTCCTCCATTGTCCCTGTGATTGAGGAGATTAAGAAGGGCCGCAGCGTATCCGCCATGTTTGCTCCTGCGCTGGAAGGACAGTTCGGCACCGCTACGGTCGGCATGCTGAAAGCCGCCATCCGCAAGCTTGGTTTCAAGGATGTGTTTGAAGTGGCTCTGGGTGCAGACGCAGTGGCCCAACACGAGGCACATGAATTGGTGGAGGTCG
>CAMMKL010000022.1 GCA_946497265.1 uncultured Clostridia bacterium
TTATGCATGGGGGGGCGTGTTATCAGCAAAGAGCAGGCCGTAACGTTCACCGATATTTTTCTGAATACTCCCTTCGAAGGCGGACGCCACTGCGCGCGTATTGAAGAAATCGCGCAAATTGAACAAGGAACGTTTACCTTAAAATAAATAATGGAGGATCGTGCTATGGAAAATCAAGTATTTATTATGGATCATCCACTGATCCAGCATAAGCTCACCCTTTTGCGGGACAAAAATACCGGTTCCAAGGAATTCCGCGAACTGGTCGGGGAAATCGCCATGCTGATGTGCTACGAAGCTACCCGCGACCTGAACCTGAAGGAAGTGGAAATCGAAACGCCCGTCGGCATTGCCAAAACCAAGGTGATTTCCGGCCGGAAGCTGGCGTTTATCCCGATTCTACGCGCTGGGATCGGCATGGTCGAAGGCGTTACCGAGCTGGTTCCCGCTGCCAAGATCGGGCACATCGGCCTGTACCGGGATCCTGAAACCCTGCAACCGGTGGAGTACTATAGTAAGCTTCCGAACGACATTACGGAACGCGATGTGATCGTGCTCGATCCTATGCTGGCAACCGGCGGTTCTGCCGTTGACGCCATTTCCATCATCAAAAAAAGCAAGCCCAAAAGTGTGAAGTTTATGTGCATCATCGCCGCTCCCGAGGGGATGAAGGCGCTCACCGAAGCGCACCCCGATGTTCCGATTTATTGCGCGGCTATGGATGACCATCTGAATGAACACGGATACATTGTTCCAGGTTTGGGGGATGCAGGAGATCGCATCTTCGGCACAAAATAATGACCTCCGATTATAAAAGGACTTAAGCGATTTGGTGAACACCGATAAGGAAGTAACAGCAATGAACTAACTTAACGCCGACAAACAAGTTGTGAAAAGAACCAGCGTGTTATTTTGCGAAAAATAGTACGCCGGTTCTTACCATTTTTAACTCCGACTGAACATTTAGAATTCAAAAAGTGTTACTCGAAATATGTTGGATTTACGACTCGGGTATAAAGGTGAAAAATAATATTGACTATAACTTTGCTTTTTCTAAATTAACAGAGAAGATAGAAGGGCAACCCTTCACTCCTAAAGATTGAAGCGTTTGAAACATTGATGAGTTAATCCGGAAATAGAATGCTTCTCTTTACTATAAGCATTTTGGGCGTAGACTAGAAGAATATAAATGATGACAAAAATGATTCTCTGCTTGAATTACGATGGGCTTATGGAATTAACAATATCAATCGTTTTTTACTAAACAGCAATCCAAATGAAAGTGTTGTATGGAGAATCAACACTTATTAAGAATGGCGATCCAGTTCTGTTCAATGAGTCAAATATCTTTTCCCCTTTGGTTCATAACAACACAAAGGGAAGAATCATTGGGATTCATCCAGAAGAGCAACAAATCTGGTCTGATTGGGCTTGAGGAATCAATAAATGAGATAGATGCGTGGGACTACGGCTTTGAACTTATTTGGAGAGTCTAAGCTGGTAATTCCATTATCTCATTCAGCGGGAATAAGTTCCGAAGCTTCATTCCTCTTTACAAGAATCGTTCCCGCAATTACCGCAGCCACACCGGCTACTATATGGCTGACAAGCACTGCAGACCAAATGCCGTTTAAACCAAAGCCCAAATAAGAAAGCAGATAGGCAAGAGGAATACGAACCATGATGTAATATAGAATCATCAGGAACATACTCTTTGAGGGTTGTCCTATTCCATTGAGTAAACCCAAATAACAGTTTGTAACCGTATTCAGAATATAACCAACGCTGACGATTAAAAAATAAGTTCCAACAATAGCCGCTACATCGCTGCTCTTTACAAAGAGGCCGGAGAGTTGGCTTGCAAAACCGGTCACCAGTGCTGAGAGAATTACAAGCAGTCCACATCCATATCCCAAAGCGCATTTTAGATAATCCTTGGCTCGATGATATCTCTTTCCACCAACACACTGTCCGATAATAGTTGTCAGAACCATGTTCAAAGCCATAGCCGGATAAAAGACAATAATCTCCAGTTTCCCTGCAACTCCATAGGCGGCAATGGCAGTTATACTATAAGTGCTGACGAGAGCTGTGAGAAAAGTTGTGCTGATCGCCGGAATGCTTTGCTGGATAACTGAGGGAAGCGCTTTCTGAACCAAAGGAAGTATGTCGGACTTATCAAAGCCGGAAATCTTGAATGTAAACAATTTCTTCTTTTTGAGATAGACCAGCATAAACAAGAGACAAATTGTTTCTGAGAGTAAGGTAGCAATCGCAGCGCCATTGAATCCAATAAAATGGATGAAAATAGGGTCGAGAACCGCATTTAAGATTGTCGTTGTCAGCATAGCTATCGCTTGAAACATCGAATTTCCAAAGCTACGCAAAACAGCAGCAAAATAGCAATACAAGTAAATTGCAAGGTACCCTAACACATAAATGGATAAGTAACTGTATGCCATATCATAGGTTTCGGCTGGAGTATTTAAGGCGTTTAAAATACTTGGGAGAAAAAGTTCCAGTATGACTGTCACAAGAACGGAAAAGACGACTGCAACCCAGAAAGAGGTGGCAATTAAACTTTCCGTCCGGCTTTTATCCTTTGCCCCAATAGCTTGTGAGAGCAAAATAGATACCCCGTTCGTCGCACCCATAGCAACCGAAGTCAGAATCAAAATAATTGGAGTTGAGTTTGTCAGAGCGGCATAAGCGGTTCCTCCCAGTAAGTTACCGATCCAAAGGCTGTCCACAAGGTTATACATCATATTTAAAAACATGGCGGCAATCATCGGCAGCGCCATTGCCATAAGGCAGCGTTTTGTATTGCCACCGATAAAATCAATTTTTGTTGGCATAGTATCGTTTTCCTTTCTGCTCTACTGAGTAAACAGCATTCGCTAACGAGTAAAAATATCTGTCCTGTGTGGCCGCATACTGAATGAACATCATTCAAATATAGCGTTTTAAAATACCCCTACTATAAGAAGCAGGGGGTAGTTCAAAGATGCAAGGCATAAATGAGAAATGCCCGAATCCGATTTGCTTTTTCTCTCTGTTCCATACCGTCTTCCAACAGAATACCAAGTTGTCCATAAACACAAAACATCGCGGCCGTTGATAGATCTTCAAGCTGGATTTCTCCATTTTGCTTGGCTTTCAGCAACAGCTTTTCTACGACGGGGATCAACTTTTCACACGTTTTGAGTGAGAGTTGATTATGAAATTTTTTATTTTGAGGACCGTGGAAAACTGCGTAATATTTTGTATTCTTATCTTCCACAGTAGTCGGCATCTTCTCAATAAATTCTTTCAGAGGGATATTGCTGTTTTCTGCTAAGTCTGCAAATTGGGCCGTCAGTATTTCAGCATATTGATCGATGGCGCTATCAAACAACACTTCTTTGGATGGAAAGTAACGATAGCACAATCCCTGTGCCACTCCGATTGCTTTCGCAATATCTGCAATCGTAGTTTTTTCATAGCCTTTTTCACCAAACAATTTGAGAGCAGCATCAAATATATCTTGTTTTCGTTCTTCAGGCTCCTTAGTAATCCGCATATTAAAACCTCCTTTCTTTTCATAATAGCACGCCCATTCTGAAAAATCAATGAGTGAATATCAATCATTTTGTGCCCAAAGCAATACACGCAGTATTCCTAACTTGCTTCAGCATACATCATGGAAAAACTGTGACGGCAGGCTGGAAAGTGAGACAGCTTTTCCAAACAGATAAAGTGAGCGGGCGTGCAGACCCTTTATATCCTTATTGTAAGTGGCGGTCTGTTGATTCAATGCGGCCTTTGAGCTTGCTGTCATGCTGGTTCGACCTCCTTTCCATCAACCAGTATAACACTTTTATTTAAAATGTCAATGAATAATAATCATTCAATATCAAGAGGAATTCCACACTATTTTTATCATTAAAGGCACGTTTGGCGGACAGTTCCCGCCTTTCTAAACTAGCGAAGCATAAGAGCAAGGGTTTGGGAGTTTCCCAACCAGACAAAATTTCCACACCGGCGGCAGGCTGGAAGCGGAAATTTTGCGGGATTGTGGCCACACTCCCTATGCTTGCCGCCCTGCGATAAGCAAATTACTTCCTTATGAGGGGTCCCCTTAAGCCTAGAATGCTTTTATAATCGATGGACTTCAGAAAAGGGAGGGAAATGTTTTGCCGGTCAAGCATCGGAAGGGAATCGGTTCTTTTAAAGTTCGCCGGAGGGCTTTTATGTTGTTAATCTTTAGAAAAGACACGGATGGAGTTTGTGGTCAATTCGGAGCCGCAGGGCTGCGGGACTGGGCAAAACAAGGCGTATAGGTCTGTTGCGATGCATTCAAAATCAAAGACGCGCTTTTCCACGGTCGAAAGCTTTGCGCGGTCGGCGGCACGCATCAAGATGGGAAGCCGAGCGGTGGTTCGCATCTGGCGCAGGATCTCCGTACCAGCCTGGTTAAATCCAAGAACGCGCAGGTAAGGAGGCTTTCCGGAAGCAATATCTTTTTGCAAACCTAGAAAGGCGGCCATTACCATGCGGCGCAGACGGGAAAGCGGGTAGCGTTTGGTTTTCAGCACGGAAAATAGTTCTTCCAGCGTCGTGCTGTGCCGGATAGCGGTATACAAACGGTTTTCGAGTCCTTCGCTTACACCCTGAATAGAGGCTAGATGCCGGGGAGAAAGGCGGCGCAGATGCGAGAGTAGGGCTCGTTCTCCATTGAACAAGGATGCGGGAGCCTGCCCGCGCAAGGTTTCCCGCTGTAATACGGCAAGGCAACTTTTTGGCATCCAGGCGGAAAGGCAATCAAAATTGCCCTCATAAATGCGGCAGCGTAATAAGGAAGCGGAAGCAAAGCGGTCGTTGGTACTGTGGCTGTCATGCCCTGCCCCCTTCCGTTGGATGGCCAAGGGGCGTATGCCGGTTTGTGAGCATGTGAGCGCCTTCAGGTATGAAGTGGCCAGGATATTATTCGGTTCCCGGAGTAGCCCGGCCGCCTTCTCACCGGAGATATGCCGCATAGCGCTTACGTGCGCTTGGGCGTAAGGCATCCCCTCCTTCAAATATGTTTTCGTCATAGCCAGGGTATCGGGGAGAGTAAGCGCCTGGGCGGCTGCCTGTAGGCCGGAAAGGTTCCCGCTTTCGCTTCCAAAGCTGAGGCTGTCCACACAGCCCATCGCGTTTGCCAGAGCAACCCCGCCGGCTGCAAAGAATTCCGCTGACGCCATAGCCCATGGGGTGGGAAGCTCCAAAACAAGATCCACTCCATTACGCAGCGCCATTTCTGCGCGCGCCCATTTATTCAACAGGGCGGGTTCCCCGCGCTGCACAAAATGGCCGCTCATGATCGCTGCGATATGGGTCGCCCCTTGTTTTCTGGTTTCTTTAATATGATATTGATGGCCGTAATGAAACGGATTATATTCGCATATAATGGCGGAAAGGTGCGGTTTTTGCTTCATTTTCTTGCAAACTCCCTTGCAATTATTCTTACATTGTACTATCATATAATAAGACATTTTTTCCCCGGCTGCAAGCGTGGATACTCCATGTTGCGGATGAGAGGTTATCCGGCGAGGAACGTTTCGCTTCGCTTTTCGAGGGAAATTACCATCATAACATTAGGAGGAAGACAGAATGAAAATTCTGGTGATTAACGCAGGGAGTTCATCTTTGAAATATCAGTTGATTGATATGACGGATGAATCCGTACTGGCAAAAGGCAACTGTGAGAGGATCGGTATTGAAAACGGTATCCTGACCCATAAGACTGCAGACGGCCGGGAAAAGAAAATCCATGTTGACATGCCGAACCACACGACCGCCTTCATGCAAGTAAAGGATGCTCTGCTGGATCCGGAATACGGTGTGATTAAAAATCTGGATGAGGTGTCCGCAATTGGGCACCGTATCGTGCAGGGCGGAGCCCTGTTCCAAAAATCTACCTTGGTGGACGAAGAGGTCATTAAGGGGATCGAAAGCCTGATCCCTCTAGCGCCGCTGCACAACAGCGCACACGTGCAGGGAATTCGTGCATGCCAAGAAGTGTTCGGCAAGGAAGTGCCGGAAGTGGTGGTGTTTGACACATCGTTCCATTCTACCATGCCGCCCAAAGCGTTCATGTTTCCCATTCCTTATGAATATTATGAAAAATACCAAGTGCGCCGTTATGGCTTCCATGGTACGTCACACCGCTATGTGAGCGGCCGGTGTGCGGAAATGATGGGCCGCGATCTTATCGGTACCAAGATCATCACCTGCCACCTAGGGAACGGTTCCTCTATTACAGCGGTAAAGGACGGCAAATGTATCGACACTTCCATGGGCCTTACCCCCCTGGACGGATTTATGATGGGAACCCGCAGCGGCTCCCTTGATCCCTCCGTAGTGACTTTCATTGCCGAAAAAGAGGGGATGACCCCTTATGAAATGAGCGAGATGCTCAATAAGAAATCTGGCCTCCTAGGGATTTCCGGCGTTTCCAGCGACGATAGGGATGTGACCACTGCGGTAAAGGAAGGCAATCAAAGGGCTATTCTTGCCCACGAGATGCTGGAATATGAAATTGCCAAGTTTATCGGCGGTTATGTGGCTGCGATGGATGGCTGCGACGCGATTGTATTTACAGCCGGGTTAGGCGAAAACCAGCCTACCCATCGTTCGAACGTCTGTAAGAATTTCCACTATTTAGGCTTGGAATTGGATGAAGAAAAAAATAACGAGATGATTCACGGACATGAAGGCGAAATTTCTACGCCCAATTCCAAGGTAAAAGTGTATGTCATTTGCACCAATGAGGAGCTGGTCATCGCACGCGATACCAAGGAAATTGTAGACGCCCTTTAAATCAAGACTTTTATCTGTACAATACATGCTTCTATGGGGCACAAGGGCAGGTGAGTTCACCTGCCCTTGTGCCGTTCTTTTTTTCGCAGCTGTCTCAGGGTAAACCGGCGCTGCTTTTCTTCCTCCGTGCGCCGCTTCCGTGTTTCTTTGCGCTTTACTTTTGTTTCTTCCCGTTGCAACTGCAAAGCTTGCTGGGCTTTGGTACCGATACCAGGATGGGAAAGTGTGCGCTGCACGTTTCGTTGCAGCCGTTTCGGGTTTTGCCTGTGTTTTGTCGGCCTTTCTGCCGGCAACGGCGGGCTAAAGCGAAGCAACGGCCAATTTTTTAAAAAGTAGTCGTATACTTCATAATCCTTCGGCTCTGCGCCAAAGACAACCCGGCAGACCTGGAGCATTCCATTTTCACTCCGTTCATAAACGCCGACCCAAAACGGGTCTTCAAAATACACGGTAAGTTTTGCGGCAATGTTGCTCATGAGCAGATTTCCTCCCATTTTTAAAATCACAAGAAATGGACAACCCTGGGAGGGCAGGTTACTGGCCGGGGTTCCGGCGCACAAGACTACCAACTGTGCTGTGTTTTTATCCTTGCATATTGTATCATAATAGAGGGAAATAAGGTTGTCAATGGTTTATGGAAAATACATTCAGAAGGAGAAAATGCATAAAGACAGACCATGGCAGGTGAAACGGGTGTGCTCTTTAGAAATTTGACGGAAAAAATTTTCAACGGCAATTCAAATGCCTATCTTGACAAGGAATATGCGGCATGCTACAATGAGATACTACAAAAAAGGATGGAGGGCTTATGGCTGTGAAAGAAACATTTAAAACCATTTCTCAGAATAAAAAAGCTCACCACGACTATTTTGTAGAGGAAAGCTTTGAGGCAGGGATTGAACTTTGCGGTACAGAGGTTAAATCGTTACGTGCCGGAAAAGTAAATTTGAAAGACGCTTGGTGTTCCATTGTAGAGGGGGAACTATTTGTTAACGGCATGCACATCAGCCCATACGATCAGGGTAACCTTTTTAATCGGGACCCAATGCGGGTGCGTCGGCTTTTGATGCACAAGCGAGAGATTATGCGTCTGTTTGGGTTAGTAAAACAAGACGGTTACGCGCTAATTCCCGTATCTATTTATTTCAAAGGTTCACGGGTAAAACTTCAGGTTGGACTTTGTCGGGGCAAAAAGCTGTATGACAAACGCAGCGATATGGCTGCCCGCGATGCTAAGCGCGATATCCAGCGTGCGCTCAAAGAAAGGAACCGCTAAACAATATTAGATATGGGGATGCAAAGGTTTCGACGGGGATTGTAAGCGAAGGTAAGCGGGTAGAGGTGCGGACACTCTTTAAAATCCGCAATAATAAAAATAAACGACAACAATACTGTTGCCTACGCGGCCTAATTAGGCTGCCGTCCTTACTGAGAGTACCGCGGCTTAGATAAGGGCGTCGATTAGCGGTGCACGTGAACCGGAGAGTCGCCTTGTATCCGGTCATGAATCAAAGGATACCGATCCGCCAAACCTGTTATTGGGTGTGGCGGCTGGGGAATCTCAAAACAATAACTACACTCGTAGAAAGCTTTCGTAAGCGGTCTTCGGACAGGGGTTCGATTCCCCTCATCTCCACCAACTTTATACCTATCCGCATTGATCTTTTTGGGATCAATGCGGATTTGTATTTTAACGGCATCTGGATATATTACCACGCCACCTAGCAAGGCATCGATTGCGGCACGCTGAATGCTTGTATCCGCTGATTTTAGGTTGTCGCAACAGTTTATAAGGTAATTTCGGATTTCCTCTAAATCAACGCTGGAAACGGAAGGGGATATGTTGGCAAGTTGATTGGATAGATTGGATTTTACGGCGTTGAGGCGCTTTACTTGTTCGGCGGCCTGATCCATCGGGAGCATATCCGCATAGTAAAGATCCCAGGATTTTTGTATTTTATGTTCGATTCCACGTAGCTTCTCTTCTAGTCTTTGCCGTGCTTGCGTAGATTTGCTGTCCTGTTCCTGTAATATAAAAACGATTTTTTGGGCAATGCGATCAATCAAATTTGCTGTAAAAAATTCAGAGAGCTTGCTTAAAACAACAGATTCTAGCAGATCACTGCGAATCGGCTTGTTGCTACACCCCTTGTGGTTTTTTCGGTTTACGCAAGAATACTGATAATACTTTTTTCCGCCCCGCCCCCCAACATAACCGGAGCCAACAAAGGCAGATCCACATTCGCCGCAAGTAAGATAACCAGTCAAAAGGTAATAATGCTTTCCGTTTTGTCGTGGTTTGCGTTTTCGGTTGGTCAAAATTCCCTGCACCCTTTCCCACAAATCAATTGAGATTATTTGAGGCATCGCCCCATCTATCCGGGTTATTTCATCATCCGATTTGTATACCCTGTTCCCGGATTTTTTCGATTTTCTTTTGTTATATACGTAGCGCCCTATGTATTTTTCATTTCGTAAGATTTCGGCAATACTGTTTTTTCCAAAGGGCTGTCCTCTTTTGGTGCGAAATCCCTGCCGGTTAAGCTCATCACAAATCAAATTATATCCGTATCCATCAGCGTATAAACTAAAAATCAACTCTACAGCCTTTGCTTCAGCGGCATTTATTTTGTACCCCTGAGACGGAGTAACGTCAAAACCAAGAGGGGGAACGCCGCCGTTGTGTTTTCCGGCTAAAGCATTTTCATTCAATCCCTTTTTTACTTCACGGGAAAGGTTTTTTGAGTAATATTCAGCCATGCCTTCCAAAACGGATTCTAAAACTACACTTTCCGGTGTATCGTCAAACTGTTCCAGCACAGACAGGAGCTTAACGCCGTTTTGTTCTAGTTTACGCTTATAGAAGGCACTATCATAACGATTTCGGGCGAAGCGGTCTAACTTATGTACGATGCAGTATTGGAATTGGCCGTTTTTCGAATCGGCAATCATCTGAAGGAAGTCTTCACGTTGATCTGTTGTAGCCGATACCGCTTCGTCTATGTAAATCTTAATTAGGGTATAATCATTTTCCAAGCAATAGTTTTTGATCGCGCGAACTTGTGCGTCAATGCTTTCTTGTCTCTGATTGCCAGAGCTATATCTGGCATAACCAACTACATTAGTCACTATGTTACACATCCTTTCACACATCTGTTCCACATCTGTTCCACATCTGTTCTGCGAAAACTCCTGAAATATCAAGGCTTTTCAAGGTGTAGAACAGATGGAACAGATCTTTTTGCTATTCTCTCTTAATATTACTTTCTTATATATTTTTTTATATTTTAAGTTTAAGTAATATAACATCTGTTCCATCTGTTCCATCTGTTCTATAATGTGAAAAATCCAGTATTTTCAAGGGTTTTCAGCGTTACAGATCATAGTTTACATCTGTTCTACATCTGTTCTACATCTGTTCTACATCTGTAACCCCTGAAGTGTTCCAGCAGATAGGTATGATCTGCCTGCCGACGGTGGCCACAGGCAAAACACACCGATCGCCATCAATAATAGCGCAATAACCAGCAATATTTTTAGCTTTACCGACATCATCGTTCACCCTCAGCGGCACAATCGCATTCGGTGTATCCGGCGGCTAGTGCGTCAGACCTTTTTAGCCGTATCATATTTTCTGTTCCGCGCCTAACAACCACAGGACAGTTATCGTAGTGGTATGTAAGCCCCTGTTGTGCAGAAATGTAAACATCTGGGTTGTCCCCAATTATCGGGGGCCAGATGAAGCCCCAAATAACCACTAAAAGCATTGCCAAGAAAACAAAATCAAAAACACGCTGTTTTTTCTTTTGGGATGGCTTTTTTGCTTTAATCTTTTTGCGAGTATTTCGGTCGAAAAACCACATATGCTTTTTGATTTGGGATACTTCGTAATTGTATTCCATTGCCTTCCAGTATTCGGCTAGATCCTTATATATTTCTTTAGATTCATCATAACTATAACCGGTTTCTTCCTGGATTTCCTGCGCGTTTTTAATCAGTAACCTATCCAAAAAATAAACGGGGGCAATTATATAGCGTTCAAATCGGTTGGCCTCTTCTTCCTCGTTCTCGTTGAAAACGCCGATATAATAAGGGGATTTCTCATCATAATGTAAAACTAAGTGGCCTAATTCATGTGCGATTACCTGGTTCCGCCGCAAAGGGTTTAACCCGTCTTTGTATAAAATATAGTAACGGTTATTTGCAAATACCGCTGCCCCGTCGTTTTTAACTCTGGCCGAATCGTACCCGATTGTATTGCTCGCGCTTATTGGCAGGACTTCATATCCTAGCTTTTTTGCTAGCCTTATAGTATTTACCGGGAATTCCCGCACCTTTCCTTTTTGTAGGCACTCATACGCAATCTTTTTAATTTTTTCCATACAAAGATTCCTCCTGTTTTTTATTATTAAACCACAGGAGAAATATCTGTTTTTTCTTATAAAAAGATAATTAAGGTTGGAAACATTTACTCTCTATGCTTATTGCTATATTTTTCCAACTCCTGGGCAAAGCGATCCATTTCTTCAGGGGTCATATTTAAAGGGATAAACCCGCCGCCCTTCGCCGCATAGGTATTTTCTGGGGCTTTCGTCCTGTAATGCCTGATCTTAAACTTTCGGATTTCTTCTGGGATGTCTTCCAGTTTTACCCCCTTCAGATCAAATTCCTGGGCCATCTTCATGGCCAGCGTCATATGCGGCAGCACATCTTTGATACGCACGCTCTCATGCCCGGGGGCGCTTGCTATAAGGTCGTATCGCTCCTTATCGCCTTCACTAACAACATCCATTTCATAAGAGTATACAACCGGCTTTTCCTTTTTGCTATAGCGGTACGCCGAAACCAAAACGTCTGAATATTTTACTAATTGATCCCTGTTAGGCTCATCCAGCTCATAGTAATTTTCTGCCAGCCGATCCGGGATCACCCTCCTTGCCTCTGACAATTTGTCGGGGGCTTTTTCCCTAAATGTAGTAATTTCATCATTAGCCAAGTAATCTAGGCTTACATTAAAATATTTTGCTAGTTTTTTAAGAGTTGATAATTTTACATTTTCTGTTCCTTTTTCATAAAAGTTAATTATGGTCATATACGGTATACCTGATTGCCGAGAAAGTTCACTTTTGTTTATACCTTTTTCTTTCATAAGAAAATCAATTTTTTCGGTAAGTTGCAATGCTTTCACCTCCTCTATTTTTTTGTTTCGTCGTTTTTATTATACACCGAATTTATAGAATTTCAACGTTAAATTACCATGTGACATAAATTTTTTTCATTTTACTATTGACATATTACCATGTATGGTGTATCATTAAGTCAACAACTTACCACACATGGTAGAAAGGAGGGTTAAACAATGTTTGTAGAAATTGATGTAGCTCGCGCTCGCGAACATATCTCCATTAAAGAATTGGCTATTAGAACGGGAATAAAATACACCACATTATTAGACAAATTGAATGGAAGATCCGAATTCACGCGGATTGAAATGCTTAAAATCCAAAAAGCATTCTCAACAAAAGTTCCGCTAGACCAATTATTTTATACGGAAGATGAACCCGCATAAGAAAACCGCCCCCGGAGGGGCGGCAAATGAAGGATGCACATTAAACTTCCCAACGATTTCCGCAGTTTTGACAAATCGCAACGGTGCGGGATTCAATCTTGGTCTTCTCTGTGCCTTTACGGCGACCAATCAGAAGCCACAGACCGCAAGTGCAGATAATCAAAATGCACCGGACAATTCTCCAAAGACATCCAGTCCCCCTTTTCTTGGTCTTGGAGGATATTTGCTCAGACTGCACATTAACCCGGTCACTTCCGCATTTCGAACAAATCAAAGGTGACCCTCCTCTCTTTATTAATGATTTTACTTTACAACATAAAGAGAAGGAAGTCAATAAAAGTCGAAAAAAATTACAAGTGTGCAATTTAAATCCGCAGAGCAAAGCCCCGCCGAAGCGGGGCGGAAGGAAGTGAGAAAGAGATGAAATTAAAGCGCGTGTTAGCAGGATTGAAAGCCCAGATGGATATCAAAGAAATCCATGTACTATCCGATGAAAAAGTGATATTCAGCGGTGCTATGGAACAGTGGACGGCAACGTCGGTTGACATGATCCTTTATAAACACGAGATAGAGAACTCGGAAGTTAAAAAGCGTATGACATTCCACGAGAAGGTATTTTTATTTATCTGATCAGCCGAAGCGGGGCGGGAAGTCAATACCTTTTAGGGTCGTCGGAGCGCCCGACCAGGTAGTCAAGCGACACATCAAAGTAGTCTGCTAGGGCGATGAGAACATCAAAAGCTGGTTTTCTCCGTTGCGATTCATAATGTTGAATAGCAAGTTCACTCATCTGCATTTCTATCGCAAGTTGTTTTTGAGTGAGATTGTGAGCTTTCCGCAATGACACTAAACGTTCTGAAAAGGGCATGGCAATACCTCCTAAAAATTTTATTTAGGTATTGACACATACAAATGTTAGTGTTAAAATAAAGCCATAACACATACAAATGTTAGTGTTAAAACCAGAAAGTGAGTAGGTGATGAAAAATACGAAGTTAAAGAACGCACGTGAAAAAGCTGGACTGACACAAGTTAAAGTAGCTAATCATGTTGGTATTACGGAAGTGAGCTACCAAAACTATGAATCAGGAGAGCGAATCCCGCGAGCCGACATAGCTATTTTAATAGCTGACACACTGGGAATAAAGTCTTACAAAAGATTTAAAGAACTGTTCGGGGCGGCAACCCCGGACAACACAAAAGAGCCTGACGGCAATCAGACGAAGTAAGCACAACCAAAGCATACCACGATCCCGAAAAACGGTCAAGAAAGGATGAAATTAAAGATGAACGATTACTTACAAAAGGTGTCAACGAAAGACCTAGTTGAAGAACTGGAAAGGCGCGAAGGGGTGGAAACGACAATAGCGGAACCATACCAAGATAAAACTGTCTCAGTAAACGGCCCCGCTATTGTGCTAGTAGTGACGGATTAACCTATCCTGTCACAAGTCAAAAAAAAAGAATTAAGCATTTATCATACTATCAAAGATTTGAGATGCGTTTGATGGAGGACTGCTTAGAATAAGGGTTGTTTTTAGACCGTTTATAGTCAGGTCAAGGTACAAAATTGGCAATCCACCCGTTGTTTTAGTTTCCGTTTTTGCCGTAGCCGCCCCTACGATGGCACCGGCACCGCCGAACAAAGCACCGCCTACTACTGCCCTTCCGATACCACCTTTTTTCTTAGATACCGTTTTTACCCCAGCAATTTCGATTCGATACCCATCGACTTCCGAAAATGCAAAAACAATAGGTTCTTGTTTAGTTTTTTTATGGTTTGATATGTAAACGTATTGGTGCTTTGCATCAATAAAAATATAGCCGGACATCAGGCTGGTAACTTTCATGGTCGTTTCAAATTCCTGAAAGCGTCTATGGTTTTCCTTCCAGGAATTTTGAACCGTTTCAACATTTGTAAACATTGATTTGTTGCAAATTAAACCGCAACTAGCGCAAATTACACCATCGGAGATATCTTTTTTAGCTAATTTTGAAATCTTCTCACCGCAAATAGGACATCTTTTTTTCATGGGTTACACCCTCCTTTGTTTGGTCAAATTATAACATTTTTAGCAGAAGAATAAAAGATGATTTTCTAAAAAAGGAGAAAAACAGCTATCTTTGATGGTAGAAAGGAGGTTTTGTAGTGACAAGAGAAATGCAGGTAGAGGTTATCCCAGACAAGATCGACTTAGACAATTTAGCCAGAGTATTTGCAGAGGCATATCTTAAAACGAAAGAAAAGACTACTCAGAAAGAAGCACCTGAGAAAGCGAGTTAAAAAAAGGGGGGAGCTCAGAAACCAAAGAAAACAACTCCCCAGGAGGTGTGACTGATGGGCGCTATTGCCGTCCTGCTGCTGATCAGGCTGAACATGCTCAATGATAAAATCGACGATGTTTTATATGACAAGGAGGACAAATAAAAATGAAAGAGTACACGCAAGAGGAATTTGACGCTATCCCAAGAGATAAATATGGGGTTAAACATTGCCCAACTGGAAATTACGGCGCAATTAAACGCATCCCCGAGGGTTGCAGTTTTGCCAAGGGTTGCAGTTTTGCCAAGGGTTGCAGTTTTGCCAA
>CAMMKL010000023.1 GCA_946497265.1 uncultured Clostridia bacterium
TGTCTGGGTGTATTTGGTGGCTTCCATTGTGTTTTTTCGGGGTGCGGTTCTGTCGAAACCCGGCATGCCGGTACCGGCAGCCTCCGCTTCTGCGACCGGCCGTTTCGTTGGCACGCCCATGCCGCCAAAGCAGGATACCCAGCCCGGTGTGCAGCCGGCAGCTCCCCTGCAGGAAGACACCGTATTTTGCCCGCAATGCGGCACGGCAAACCGGCATGATTCTACTTTTTGTGCAAAGTGTGGGCATCCTCTCGGTTAACATGTGAGGTATTTTTGGAAAAGGATTTGAGACCGGCCAAACACCGGCGTCAAATCCTTTTTTCAAAGCGATCATCAAGGAGGGTTGAAAATGCAGATATCTGTGTGGCTGATTTTGTGTGGGGTCTTTTTGCTGTTTATCTTGGTGGACGTGCTGGGGCATAAGCTTTTGAAGGTATCCCGCACGATTGTCCATTGGGCTATGCTGGTGGTACTGGTGGCTTCGACCGTCGTCTCCGGCGTCATGGGGGTGCGTTCTTTGACAGGCACCCAAGATCAAAGGGATTCCAACCTGTATTTGGCATACCGTTATTTGCTAAGCGGCGAAGGGGACAATGCGCAGGAAAAGGCGGATTTATGCCCCGGCAGCCCCAAAGGGCATGACAAACTGATTTCCTTGTTTGCGGAAGCTGTGGACGGAGACTACATCGGCGCTTATTTTACGGCTACGCGTTTATTGGAAGAGGGGCAAGTCGATGCGTCGTTGCAAACAAGTGTGCAAAAAGTGCAGGATATTGCGGCCCAAATGCTGGGCTTTGACCAAGAAGGCGGAAAAGAGCTGCCGTTGATTGGCGTTTCCACACAAGAGGATACGACTGTGGCGACTTTGAGCGAGGAGGACGCCCAAACCCAAATCGCGGGCGAAATAGACCTTTGCTTTCAAAATTTAAGCCTGAATGAGGAACAGCAACGGAAATATCAGGCCGTTTTTGAGCTGGACGCTATGCTCAATACCGACGATGTATCGCAGTTGGACAGTTCGGCGGTGGAGCAAATGCTGGCCGCCTATCCCAACGATACCGATATGCTGAAGCTGGGCGCAAAATATTATATGAGCACCGGACGTTATGACGAGGCGAAAGCCTGCGCTTATCAGCTGGTGCAGACCGCGCGCAATGAAGAAAGCTATGTTATTTATACGGACATCATCGCCCAAACAGTAGCGGAGCGTGGCTTAAGCGCCGATTTGACGGAAGACAGCGAAGTCAAAAACCTGCTGGCTCAGGCACAGACGCTGCAAGAGCAGGCAGATGGGATGCAGACGATTACCGAATCGGACGTAGAACGGCGCGACGAGCTGCAAAACCTGGCGCAGGATTTGCAGGAGCAAGCCGCCCAGGTGGAAATCAACCGTGCGATCAATTATCTGATTGCAAAGAAACCGTTGCTTGGGGACGACACGGGGCTACTCGATCTACAAATTGCCAAGCTGTATCTGGCGGTGGACGATCGGGACACCGCGCGGGAATATATCCATCAGGTGGTAGGCAGCAGCGGCAGCATCCGGCAGGATTCCCCGATTAAAGAACCCTTGCTGGAGGTTGTGGACGCATACAACCAGTCTACCAGCGATGAAGCAAGCCCCTTACTGGACAGCGCCGTACACCAGCTGGTCGTGGCGGAAAGCCAGGATGTGGTGACGGTTACAGAGGGTAACATCAATGGCGAGCTGTCCAACTACATAGCCTCCACGCTGAAATATGACCGGATCTCGGTGCATATCAGCAAAGTGGATACGACAAACTATCCAACCATCCGGGCCTATGCCAACATTAACGGCACCAAAGAGAACACGTTTGGCCTTGCAAGCGATTTTGGGGCGGGGGATTTTGAACTGATCGACACCCAATATCAGATTCAAGATTTTCAGATCGTCTCTTCGGAAGAAAACAGCCGGATAAACATCGCCGTAGTGATGGATAACAGCGGAAGTATGTCGGGTACCCCGCTGGACGACGCCAAGCTGGCAGCGGAAGCTTGTATTGACAATATGGACACCGCAACCCAGAAACTGGCAGTCATTACGTATTCGAGCAGCGCCAATGTGGACGTGAGCCTTACTTCTGCGCAGGCTACCCTGACCAGTGGGGTCCGTGCCATCCAATCCGGCGGCGGTACCAATATCTCCGCAGGCATACTGGCCGGTCTGGATACGCTTTCCAATGTAAGCGGTACCCGCGCGATTATTCTGCTGACCGACGGTCAGGACGGCAACACAGGCGCCATAGAGGAAACGATCCAGAAAGCGCAGCAAGCAGGCGTATCGATTTATGCCGTTGGCTTCGGCGATGTCAACAGTGAATATATGAGCAACATTGCCCAGAGCACCGGAGGCAAATTCATTTACGCCGCCAATTCTACCGAGCTTTCCGACATTTACATTACCCTACAAAAGTATATCGTCAACAATTATTGCTTTGAATATACCGTAACACAGAATGTGGACACCGATCCCCGCAGCCTAACGGTAAACGTGCCGTCCTACCAGACCTCCGACCAAAAGGCTTACCGGATTTCCGGCGACCCTGTAGAGGAAGGCGAAGAGGAGGAAGGCATCCAGCAGGTGGAGGATGGGGAACTGGCCCTATTCTCTGTGACGCCGGGCGGCATTTCCGCCAAGGAACTGAAAGAAGGGGTCACGGTTACCATCCAGGGCTCCGGCTTCTCGGATGGGCTGAATATAAGCGTTGGGGATTTGGCGGTCACCGACCTGAAGGTGACAGATGCCAACACCGCCACCGGTACGCTGCGCGGCGATATGCCTGCAGGCAAGTATGCGGTGCGGGCTACCCTGCCGGACGGCCGTGTGGATATGAAAAACAAGGCGTTTTTGGTGTTCCGTGCGGGCTCTTCCAAGTCGGTGCGTTTGGGTACGACCACCATCCTGGCGGATACCATCGGCCAGATCGACGACAATACCTTCTGGGCTTCCGGTAATGTGAGCATCAACAATTTCCTGCATAGTGCGGAAAATCTGGAAATCAAGGCGGATTCTTTGCCTGCGGATTTTGACATCAACAGCTCCTCTTCGCCCTATCTGGGAGAAAACGGTTCCATTTCCGGCGACGGTAAGCTTTACATCAGCTATCAGCAGGCAAAAGAAGTAGCGGAAGACGGCGGAGCGGTACAGAATGTAGCGGCCAATGCCTTTGCCGAGCTGGTGATGGACGGTAAGGACTACATCGTGAAAAACGGCCAGTTTAATGTATCGGTAAACGGCACCACAACGGAATTTACCGACAGCATGTACGACTTTGACGTCAAGATCCCCAATATGGCGTCCATCCAGGTGGCAAAATGTACCTTATACGCCGATCGTTTGCAAATAGATGCTTCCACGCTGGACGTCAGCGACATCATCGATACGGTAAAAACCGGCCTTTCCGGTGGAGCCGCAGCAGAGAAGGAAGCCGCCAAGCCGTACACTTCAAAAGAAGAGGCTTTTAAATTTGACGGTATTGAAGGCAACTTATCGATGGCGCTTTCTGCGGACGATATCCGCGTGGGCGGCGAAGTCAAGCTCAAGGTGAACGACGCCATAAACTTCCAGTATTTCGGCATCCGGGATTTCAGCATTAAGTTTAATACCTTGGATCCCGATCAGGAGTACTGGAAGATTGGCGGAGCCATCGACTTTTCTAAAATTGTGCCCGGCTTGGGCGGTACCGGTGTGGAAGGCTTTGAAGCTTCGTTGGGTTCCTACTACTGGTACCCCGATTCGGTTACCTTCCAGGCAAATCTGAACCCGGGAATCCCGATTTACAAAGTAGTCTATCTGGACGAACTGGGTGGCAAGGCAGAGGGGATCAGCACCATCGTAATGTGGGCGCAGGGGCTTAGCGAACATATGCAGAAAGCCTTGGGTACCGATATTAACATCGATGAGGTTTCACAGAAGGATGTCATCCTGGCCGGAACGGTGGGCGCCGACATCAACTTGTTTAAGAGCTTGAGCCTGCCTGCGTCGGAAGAAATTTCCCGTTGGGGTGAATTGGGCGCATTGGACGGGGAGATCGGTTTTAACTGTTCCCAGTTGGAGTTTTATGCAGAGGCCGACCTGTCTATTTTGCAAGCGCCGATCGCCAACGCCTCCATACGGCTTGGAAAACCCGGTTTTGAAATATCGGGCGGCGTGAGCTTGGATGTTTCCGCGTTTGGAGTCGCGCTGTCCGGCGGGGTGGAACTGGGTGCGAAAGCTACCACGAATTCCGGCGGTATCTGGCTTGCGGGCGACGCCAGCCTGAGCTGCTCCTGGACGCATACGAATTGGGACGGTGACGTCCGTCTGGAATTCAATGTGGAAGATGGGGGCGACTTGATTGAGGTTTCGATGCGCAGCGGCGGCCAATTTGCACGTTTCTGGTACGATAAAAACAGCAGCGCAGTCTTCTTCAACCGCTTCCATGCGGAATCTAATTTTTAATCTGAGGGAATCGAGGGGTGCCGACTTATGAAAAAAATAATATCCTGCACATTGATGTTTTTGGTGGTGCTTTGCAGCTTCCCTCTGTTGGCGTTTGCTAAGACGGAAGAAATTGTGGTGCCTGTGGGGGAAGGCTCCACCAGCCGTGTGTTCCAAATTACATGGCCGAATACGGAACAGCAGGCTTCGGTGACGATTACTTCCCCGGACGGCGCCGTGTACAGCACGGAGCAGACCCCGGAGGCACACTGTGGGGAAGGCTTGATTGTATTTAACGTAGGGGCTGCGGCTGAAGGCGATTGGGTGGTTTCCATCACCGGCGAAAATCTCGGCACGGTTTCGGTAGACAGTGGGGAACTTCCCGGCAGTATGGAAATCGAATCGTTCGCCGTAGAAATGCGGGAAGGCAAAGCGTATGCTTCCTGGAAAATTGTAGACTGCCCGGAAAGCATGCAGCTGCAAGTGTATGCCGATGCCGATACCGACGGTTATGACGGACAGGAGGTTGCCTCCTTTACGGCAGGCGCGGAAGGGGAACAGGAGATTTCCCTGGGCAGCCTAGACAGCGGCCGGTATCATTTTTACCTGTATGTGCGCGGCGAGCAGGGCATTTTTACCCGTAAGTATGCAGACGCTTCCCTTGCGTGGTTTCAGGATTCCGCCGCACAGGAACTGAGCGGCGTGAACGCACGCATGCTCGACGGCGATGTATTCCTGACCTGGGAAGGGGTCAATGAGGATTCGAGCTACCGGGTAATGGTGTACGCCCCAGACAATGGCGGGTTGCTGCATGATGAAATTGTAGAAGCGGAAACCAGCTTTTTGTGGACGCTCCCCGAAGAATATAACGGTGCGCAGGCGGCGGTTGCCCTCTGGGAAAACGGAAGGACCGGCCGTTTTACAGAATACCCGATACAGCGCGCCGCACGGCCGGAGGCGACCATTGCTTTTCCGGAAAAAGATGTAGTGAATACCAAGACTATTCTGGTACCGGTAGAATTTACAGGCGCATATACCGTGTCTGCCGCACTCAACGGGGAGCTTTTGGTAGAGGACGGGAAGGCGGCCCAATACCGCGTGGATATGAAGGAGGGCGACAATACCCTGGTATTTTATCTAAAGGATCCGGCGGGCAATCTGTTTTCCTATATCAAGTCTTTGCAGGTGGATACCGTACCTCCGCAGCTTTCTGTTCAGCGGGATTTAGACGGCTTAAGGACTTCGGACGGTTGGGTTTATCTGGAAGGCCATTCCGAACAGGGGGCGCAGTTGCTGCTGAATGGAGAGCCGGTTTCTATGATCAGCGGTTATTTTCAGGTAAGATGCGACTTAGGGCTGGGTGATAATCAGATTACCCTCACCGCCCAGGATGCTGCCGGCAATCAGACGCAGTATACGGCTATGGTATCCCGCACGGCACAGGGCAGCGATTTGATGTTCTGGATCATAGGCGGGATTGTATTTATACTGTTGGCTGCCCTTTATGTACTGCTCTTCATCCGTGGCGTCAAGAGGAGGAAGCAAAATGAAGAAAAAAATAACGAGAATTCTTAAAGCGATCTTATTTTTATTGACCGTGGCAGCGATTGGATTTGCATGCTATGCACAGGTCACGGTTGCGGGGGAAAACTTGCTGACGTACCCTACGCAATGGGGCTTTTTCTTGGCGCGGAGCTATCGCTGGTTTACGCTTGGGGCAGTCATGCTGAGTGTCATCTCCATTGCAGTCCTCTGGGCAGGCGCGGTGCACAAACGCCGTGCCGCCCGCCGGCAGGCGAAAACGGTTGAGCCGAAAAAGGGCCGCATCCCATCGGATGACGTAAAATCGGCAGCCGAGGCCGAGGAGGTTTCCGCCCCTCAAGGGGATGCGCAGCCGAAAGAGCCCCCTCCGCGCAAAGCAGACCCCAATCCAGCTGATACAAAAGCTACGGTTATTCCCATGACGCACGGGCAGCAGGAGCGGGCCGAAGCTCCGGAAAGGGTGGATAAGAAGATGTCGGCTTCCGGACCAGTTCCCATTTCGCAGCCAACGATGAAAAAGGAAGATCCGCTTCGTCGGGAACCCGAAAAGCGGCCAGTTTCCAGCCGTCCGGAAGTTCCACAAAAGGAACCGGAGGCCCCCATCCCCGCTGCAAAAAAAACTTCTGAACCAATTTCGACGGCTCAAAAGCCCGCGCAAGCGGATGCACCGCGTGCGGCAGCACCCAAAAAAATAGATTCCGAACGACCCGAAGGCCGCCCGGAACAAAACGCGCGTACCTCCGTGCAACAGGAAGCGAGATTTTGTAAAAAATGTGGTGAACCGCGCACTCCGGGAGCTCGCTTCTGCAAAAGATGCGGTTATCGCTTTTAATGCATCGTTTTATAAATCAGAACGTGAATTTTAAAAAGGCTCTCAGTTTGCAATACTAGCAAACTGAGAGCCTTTTTTTGATGAGAATATCATCAATGCTGCTCTAGAAAAGCTTATCGTTGTTTTTCTGCCGTTCCGCTGCCGTATATAGAATTTTGGGGGAATTTGCGGAATAGCCGTATCAGGACGAAGACCGCTAACACAGATAAAATGAGCTCTGCGGTCAACTGAGCGTAGGCAAGCCCATATAATGGGAAAAGCTGGTTCAGTACGATGAGTGCAGGGATTTCTAAAACAATTTTCCGTAGGATTGCAAAGAGTAAAGATTCCTTTCCCATACCACATGCTTGAAAGATTGCTACGGCGATAAAATCCATACACAAAAAAGGCAGGCCTAGGCAAAAACCGCGCAGGAAACTGGCGCCATAAAAGACAATATTATCGTTTTGTATAAATAACCGGGTCATCCCTTCCGCCCCTAAGAAATACCCTACGGCTACAACTACGATAAACGCCATAGCCGCTTTTGTGGTAAAGAATAAAGTATGTTTTAGTCGCTGGCGGTTTCCGCTTGCGTAGCTATAGCTAACCAATGGCATAATACCTTGGGAAAGCCCCATGGAAATTTGCATCGGAACCATGTTGATTTTTTGGGCAATGCCCATAGCGGCGACTGCATCCGCGCCAAAGGCCGCGGTAAAGTTGTTTAGCACCGTCATACCGGTTACATTCAAAAGGTTTTGGATGGAGGCGGGTATCCCAACGCTCAACACCCCAATCATGATATGCCGCTGAAACCGAAACATACCGGGTCGGATACAGACAAAGGTATTGCCCCGTCTACACAAGAGCAGGATAAAAAAATAACAGCATGCCACACAATTCGACAGAAACGTGGCAAAGCCTGCCCCCGCTGCGCCCATATTCAACCCCCATGGAAGGATGAAGATAGGGTCGAGCACAATATTTAATAGGCATCCGCTCATAGTACCGAGGCTGGCGTGCAGCGCGGAACCTTCCGCGCGCACTAAGTATGCCAGGACTACGTTCAGGATCGCTGGTGTTGCCCCAAACAGGACGGTCCATTTCATATAATCGGAGGTAGCGGCTGATGTAGCAGCGTCCGCGCCAAGCAATGACAAAAGAGGTTGATAAAAAACGAAGCAGAAAAAGGAAAACAGTACGCCGCAAAAGATTGAGCAATAAAAACCAAAGGCCGAGCTTCGGTACACCGTATCGTAATCCTTACGGCCGAGGGCACGGCTCATCATGCTGGAACTACCGATGCCGAACAAATTGTTAACCGCATTAAACGCCAACAAAACCGGGGCGGCCAGGGTTACAGCCGCATTTTGAATCGGGTCGTTCAGCATCCCTACAAAATATGTATCAGCCAGATTATAAAGAACCATAACAAGCGAACTTAATACAGTAGGTACAGCAAGCGTCGCCACCGCTTTTGGTACAGGCGTTTGCTCAAACAGCGCTATTTTTTTTGAATTGTCCAATTCGATTTCTCCTTTTTGTTATTCACTGATGCTAAAGTACCAGCTTTCACAATCATCCGTACCATTATAACACGAAAATATAGAATAGACATTGCAGGAATGGGAAAAAGAAATTTTCGAGCAGATTGCAGAATGTTTAGCGATAAAAATGGCCTACTGAGAAGGGTATTTGCGGTTAGATTCCTTCAGACTTTTGAGAAAAGTGAACAGCAGTAGCAACACTACTCCCACTTAATCCACTCCAAATGTAGATAGGCCCATATTGAGGCGGAGTCCCGGTGCGTCCTCCATGCTTTCCTTGATTTTCTTTTTGGGATATTTCTAGATCCATGGATGTTCCTCCACTCATCTAACTTTTATCTGTTTCATAATTCAATATCCCTCTGTACATAGTACAATTTGTTGATGGGCAAAGTATGGAATGTTTATTGATTCCCGCAGTATCTTTTGCATAGGTTTTCCCTTGGCGAGCTCGTCAATCAGCTTATCAAGATACCGTATTTCCTGCATCAGCGGCTCTTTGATTTCTTCCACCTTTACTCCGCACACCGAACCCTTAATCAGCTTCCTGTTAGGATTCAGCTTGGGAGCATTTCGAAAAAAGGCAGCATAGTCCACCTGTGTTTCCAAAAGTGCTTCCAACTCTTCCTCACGATACCCTGTGAGCCATTGTACGATGGCGTCTACTTCTTGCTTTGTCCGGCCTTTTTTTAAAGCTTTATGAAGCAAAAGAGGATATATTTTTGAAAATTTTAATTGGTATACCTCATCGGTTTGCATCATAATACCTCCGTATCTTTAACAGCTGCCGCATTGCCGGCCGAACGATATGCTCCAGCGTAAGGCTTGCCGAAATCCTACTTATAATCATTTTTGACGCCCGAAGTGGTACGGTATTTGGTGGGGGTGGAATGAAAATATTTTTTAAACGAACTGGAAAAGTGGCCGGAATTGGAATACCCTAGCAGAGATGCGATTTCCGTAATAGAGTATTCTGTACTTTCCAAATATTGCTTGGAATATTCCAATCGAATGCTTTGGTAATAGTCAATGGGCGAGGTATGGCAATGTTTTTGAAAAAGTTTTTCCACTGTGCGGGTGGAAACGTTAAGATAGGAACTCAGTTCGGAGACGGAAAAATTTTGCAGGTTGTCTTTCATATATTCAATGCTTTTTCCTAGCAACAGGTTTTCCACCGCTTTGTCTTTTTTTAAAGAAACACAGATGCAGTCGTAAAACATGCGATAAAAAATCTGAAAATATGCAGAAGACAGCACCTGCTTGCCGATTTTCAGATAATGCAGGATGGTGTTGGTCAGATCAAAATATTCTTTTTTAAATGGAGTGTTATAAAGGTGATTTGGGATCAATCCCAGGTCGTCCATCTTGAACTCAAACAGCCATAAGTTCCACACGTCGCCAATGCAACGATAGGACAGCTTGTGGGTAGCGTTGGCGATGATCAGATCGTTGGCGCCCACTTGCCAAGTTTGCTCATCCACACAGACCTCGCCTTTGCCATGCATCGTAAAAAGAAGGATATATTTGTTTTTATCAATAATCCGGTGATTGATATTATAGCTTGGATCGGTATAGAGCTTATAGACGGAGTTAACGCTGATCCGGTTGGTATAAGCCCATTCATTGACCACAAAAAAATCAAAATACATCAGAAACACTCCATAATTTTGGAATTTGAGTACATTATAAACGAAAAAATTATTGTTATCAAATAAAATGTTCGTATATTTATAATTCATTCGTGTTTTTGTATTTACAAATAAATTCCAATTTGCTATCCTGAATGTGTAAATTCGTAAGAGAGATACGAAATAGTTTTGTATAAAGCGTCAAAAGAGGTGTGGTAACCATGAATAGATTCAGAAGCGAGAAAACCTCTGGTACAAGAAAAAAGCGTATCCTTTTGATAAGTCTTGCCATGGGAGGGGCGGTTATAGCCGTTATCCTTCTAATGGTTCTGTGGTACCGCCCATTTTCCGCCCCACAGGCGGAAAATGCGTTCCGCAAATTGGAAACCGCGTCGGAGACCTATACACGCAGTGTTTCTGCAGAGGAATACGAGTTTTATTATCATTTAGCCAAACGGGATCTTCCGGCCGATACGGAACCGGCGGAGATGGAAGAAAAGGCGAAAGAGATGGCGAGCCGGTCGGTTGCCGAGTTTTCGTTGGGCCAAAAGTTGGGAATATGCCAGCCCTATTCTTTTGAAAGCCTAAAGCGCAATATGGAAAAGGAGAATGAGCAGCGTAAGGTCAAAAAAGGGAGCGGCGAAGTGGTATATGGACCCGAACAATTCGATCTGGTGTCTTATTATCTTTACGTTGCCGGCAATCTGGAAATCGATACGGTTGATTATATAGCTGCGCATGCCGACGATACGATGCTTCAGAATGCAGAAACGTATTTTGAGGAACACAGAGAGGAATACCGGCCAATTACCAGCATCCGATACGCGATGACCGAACAGGATACCACCGAAGAGAAAACCTTATTGCAGGAGGATATGCGTACCTTGGAGAGGCTGGACGGGGAGCTGTTTGCATTTCTATATTACGGCAAAGCAGGCGACACAATGGAGTATTATTACGGGGACGTGCAGCGAACGGTGAAAATTCTGGACATTGAAAGAGAAGACCCAAGCTTTGACGATGCGCGGGAAGCGGCGCTTGAGGATTATATTGCGGAAGTTTATTATGAGGAGCTCGTTCAAAACGAGATGTCCCATATCCGATTAGAGTTTCCTTGAATAACGCTTACGAGCCCATTAAATTCCAGCCGGAAACGGCTCTCTCATTGGAGTGGGCACTCTTACGGCTGGAATTAAAAAATAAAGAAAGGGGTAAGAAAAAATGCAAACGAGAAAGACCCTTCCGGGAAGGCGGATGCTTTCCATGCTGCTTGCGGTGACCTTTGTGTTCCTGCAGGTATTTACGGTGGCCCCGGCAGCCGGGGCGGCTTCCCATGTGGAAGTCAATACGGTAAACCTTCTTAAGCACGGTGACTTCGAAGATACCAGTATCGATTTGAAGCCTCACCAAGACCCTCACCAGCTTGATTACTGGTATATTTTTCCCCTTGGGGAGACAAAGCCGGTAAAAGTAAACAACAATGCCCATACCGGAGAATGGGCGGTAAAGCTTTCCGCCACAGAGGATGCGGTAGAACAAGACGTAGCCGGCCTGAAAGAGGGGGCGACTTATATTGCCACTGTTTGGGCAAAGGCCACTAACCCGGGCTCTGCTACCGCCTATTTCGGCGTAAAAAATTATGGCGGATCTGAAATCAAGGTAAAGATTGATTCCAGTGAATACAAGCAATACACCATCCCATTTACCTATACGGGTGTTTCCGGGAAATATCCCCGTATCTATGTATGGGTGGAAAGTATGTCCGGCGGGGAGATTTATGTGGATGATTTTTCCCTCATTGTGGACAGCGACCTGCAGTCTTTGGATATTGAAAACGGGAAACTAACCGCCGAATACCAGGCGGATTTTGCCGGTACACCCAGTGTGAAAGATTTTACGGCGACCTACCGTTCTTCCCTGGCTCCGGACGATGTTAGCCCGCTGGCCCTTTCCCAAGGAAATGTAGACGGCATGACTATGGAAATGGGATTTGCTCCCATTGCCGCTCAGCCTTTGGAGCAGACCATTACGGTGGATGTTACTTATGTGCCGGAAAACCAAACCATTACGCTTGACTTTCCAGTCGAAGCCTCCGGCGAACCGGTGGTGACCGCCAAGATAGAGAGCCTTCAGGCGGAAAACGGCACTCTGACGGCTGTCTTGGATCAGGTTCCAACCGTGGCGCCCTCTGTGGAGGAGTTTGCGGTAGAATACAAAATAGACAACGGGGAATTCCAGGCGCTCGATCCCCAGGATTTCATCTACAATCCATCCGACAGGACGGTAACGATTTCCTTTAACCGTCTGACGGCTTCCCTCACAGACCAGAATGTAACGGTTAAGGTAACCTATCAAGGGGAAGAAAGCACCGCATCCTTTGTGATCCATGCCGCGGAAGGCGTTACCTATTATGTAGCGGCCGACGGCAGTGATGATAACGACGGTATGTCGGAAGAGACGCCTTTCCAGAGCATCGACAAATTGAATACGATTGTCTTTCAGCCCGGAGACCAAATCCTCTTTAAAAAAGGCGATACCTTCCAGGGTGCTTTTAAGCCCCAAGGCTCCGGCATCGAGGGCCTTCCCATTGTGGTAGCCAGCTACGGGGAAGAGGGTGCGGCCAAGCCTGTTTTGCAGCCCAGCCAGGAAAATTGGAAATCCTATGTGATGACTGCGGATACCGCAGGCCGCGACTATGTTACGGTGAACAACGGGATTACCTTCTATAACCAGTCTTATTGGGAAGTAAGGGATTTGGAACTCTATGACCCCGATACCACCGGCGAGCCGAACCAGAGCGTCTATAACCGTGGAATCAACATTACCGGTATGGACGCGGGCGAGCTTAGGCATTTTTATTTTGACAACTTAACAATCCATGGGTTCCATGGACCGAACTCCAACATCGGCAAATCCTCCGGCGGTATCCTGATGGAGGTGCAGTCGGTGGCGGGCGAGCCGGCAAGCGAGCATATTCCTACCTCAATCAATGATATCCGCATCACAAACTGCGAACTGTACGACCTGGGCCGCTCCGGCGTGAATTTTGTAACGGTTTGGGCGCGCAGGGCGGAAACTACGGACACCAAGTGGGGGCCCTACCCAAGCAACCACGGCACCAACTGGCGCGGGTATACCAGAACCCCCTACCAGGATTTCTATTTGGCGAACAACTATATCCATAATATCGATGGTGACGGCTGCATTGTAGATACCTGCGACGATGCGGTTGTGGAACACAATCTGGTTTACCGCTGCGAGGAAAACGCACCCATGGCGGTGGGCCTGTTCAACTGGAACTCCAACAATACGATTTTCCAGTTTAATGAGGTATACGACACCCAGCGCGGCGGCGACGCCCAGGGCATTGAGATCGACGCCCTGAACGACACCACCTATGTGCAGTATAACTACCTTCACGACAATGCGGGCGGCAGCCTTATGTGGTGCAACACCGCCGGGCTATATGGATTTGACGGGATATTCCGTTACAACATTTTCCAGAATGACGATAGAGAACACGGTTTGCTTGATATGAGGACCGGCTGTTTCAATGGGCAATGCTATAACAATACCTTCTATATGAAAGAGGGAGGCTATCAGAACTTTACTACCGGTGCCGCCGGCATCTCCAAAGTCAGCTTTTACAACAACATTTTCTATTATCCCGGTGACGAGCCCTTTACGGCCAACAATTTTATGGAGAGTAACATCGACTGGGAGGCAAACCTGTTCTATAACTTTACCAATGTGCCTTCCAACGATACCAGCGTTATCACCGAAGACCCGCTGTTTGTCGATCCCGGCAAGGGCGGTACCGGGGCTTATCCGGGGGATGTGGTCGATCTGAGCGGTTACGCCCTGCAGGAAGGTTCCCCGGCGATGGACGCCGGTATCCCGATTACCGACAACGGCGGCCGCGATTATTTCGGCAATCCGGTGAGCGGCCTGCCGGATATCGGGGCGTACGACTCCGGCAGCACCAGCCTGCGGCTCGGTTCCTCGGTTTATGAGATTGACCAGGAGACGAAAACTGTCTTGATTCCGGACAGCGGTTCGCTGGAAGTGGACGATGTGCTTGCAAATTTGGTGTATGACAGTAGCGTAACCATAGGAATTTTCCGTGGACAAGATGTGGTCGAAGGTCAGATCGCAGATGGAGACGTGGTAAAACTAAGCCTGGACGGCCGAGAGGCACTCTATACGCTCACGGTTGTCCATGACCCGGAATTGCTGTTCCTTACTTCCGATGTGTACACCATCGACCAGGAAGGCCAAACCATCGCCATTCCGGAAGCTCCGGAAACCACGGTGGAAGACCTGCTTTCCGGCCTGAACCATCAAGATGGTGTTACCGTACAGGTAAAACGCGGTGACCTTGTGCTTTCAGGTGAAGAAGCAGTTTTAGTCGGAGACAGCGTAGTGGCATCTAAGGGTGCGTATCAGCTTATCTATTTGATTACGGTTCCGCACGATGCTTCTTCGGACGCACGTGATATTCCCGTATCCCTGTTGACGGCAACGGCAGGAAGCGAGGAGCCTAGCCAAGGCCTGCCCAGTGAGGGGCCGGCTCGTCTGGCACTGGACGGCAACGCCAATACGATTTGGCACAGCAAATGGGCAGGCGACGCCCGTGAAAACCTCTATATCACCCTTACCATTTCGGAAGACCATGCCTATATGGTAGACGGCCTACGTTACCTACCGCGTACTGCGGGCGGGACCAACGGTATGATCACCGAATACAAAATCCAATACAGCACCGACGGCGTAAACTTTGTCGATGTGCCCGGCGGTACCGGTACCTGGGGGCAAACCGGCTGGCAGGAT
>CAMMKL010000024.1 GCA_946497265.1 uncultured Clostridia bacterium
TGGTGGGAAAACTGTACCCCCGGTGATTTCTCCCTGTGGATGCGCGCGGACTACAACGGCGATTATGTGGTAACCCTGACTGGTACCTGGAGAAATTTTTAAATAGGTAACGTAGCAAGAGATTGTTGATCGAATAAGAAACATACGGCGCCTTATCCGAAGCCTGCTTCCCGTAAACGGGTTCCGGGTAAGGCGTTTTTGACAGGGAATCGGAAAGGGAGCGATGTGGAAATGGTCCGTGTGGAAAAACTCTCCAAAACATACGGCAGCGGCGAAGTGCAGGTGGAAGCCTTGAAGCCGTGCACTTTTACCATAGGGGACGGGGAACAGGTGGCCGTTGTGGGGGCGAGCGGTTCGGGGAAATCCACCCTGCTGCACCTTTTGAGCGGCTTGGATACCCCGACCTCGGGGGCGGTGTTCCTGGACGGGGTGAATTTGTCTGAAAAGAGCGACGAGGAGCTGTCCCTGCTTCGGCGCAGAAAAATCGGCTTTATTTTTCAATCGTACAACCTGGTGCCCGAGCTGACTGCGCGGGAGAACATCCTGCTTCCGGTTTTGCTGGACGGAAAAAAGCGGGCGGAAGAGTTTTCGAAGGCGTATCTGGATGAGATTGTGGAAAGACTGGAGCTCAATGACCGGCTGGAACACCTGCCCGGCCAGCTTTCCGGCGGGCAGCAGCAGAGGGTGGCCATTGCGCGCGCCCTGATCAACCGGCCGCAGATGATCTTATGCGACGAGCCCACCGGGAATCTGGACTCCCAAAGCGCCGGACGGGTGATTGGCCTGCTCAATGATTTTTCCGCCGAGTCCAACATAACCCTGATCGTGGTGACGCACAATGAGGCGATCGCCCGGCAATATCCCCGGAACCTGACCCTGCGGGATGGGACGGTAGGCGGTGATCTGGGATGAACGCAAGTTTGAAACTGACGGGAAAATATGTCGGAAAGCATTTGCGGCAATGCATTGGGGTCGTGCTGTGTATTTCCCTGCTGGCCGGCGGCGTCCTGGCCGCTCTGTTGTTCCGCACCTGCGCCGCCGCCACCAGCGAGCAGCGCGCCCGGGAGCGGCACGGCTCCTATGCCGCTGTGGTGTACGACGCGGATTTGTCCAAGATTGAGGAAAATAAAGAACTGTTCGACACCGGGGCATGTGCGGTAACCGGGATTCTCGGTTCCGTCGCCATAGAGGATGTAAACGCCCGGGATTACCCATATATCGGAACGATGAACGAAGACGCCATGCGCCTGGCGGGCGTCCCTTTGCTGGCCGGCCGGTTGCCGGAAAACGGCGATGAAATCGCAATAGAGGAGAGCACGCTTTACAAGCTTCGTCTGGAAGAGACGCTGGGCCAGACGGTGACCGTGCAGGTGCATACCCCCGACGGGGTACAGACAAAGAGCTACAAGCTGGTGGGGATTACGGGGGATTACATTACCCGTATGTCCATGAGCGACACCCAGCAGTTGGGTATCCAGGGGGTAAGCGAACCCATCCGGCTCCCAGGTATCTTTGTGGGCGGGACAGAGGGGGCGCTGCAGGCTGCCAATGTGCTGTGCGCGGATGTCGGGATGATGGACCGCTTTGGCGGGCATCCGCTCTTAAACGGATATTTTGAGGTGAAGGATCCAATCCAGATTGAGGATCAGAAAAAGGCGGACGCGGCGGCCCTTTTGCTGATTTTGCTGTTTACCGTGGTCATTGTGATCGGGGTTTACAATGCGGCGGAGCTTTCCGTCAAGGAGCGGGAACGTTACATTGGGGTAATGCGCTGCATTGGAATGACCCGCAGGCAGGCGGCCGGCCTGCTGTTGTGCCAGGGCGTTGGGTTGGCGGCGTGCTCGCTGGCGCTGGGCGCAGGGCTGGGCGTTGGGTTTTTGTATGCCGCCGTGGGCCTGCTTCGGGCGCTGGGGCAGGATTATCTCGTGCGGTTTGACGCAACCGCTTTCCTCTATTTTGCGCTGCTGGTCTGCGGGGCTATTTTGCTGGCTTTTTTCAGCCACAGCCTAAAACTTCGTAAAAAAGCCCCTTTGGACTATGGAAAGCCCGGCGCAAAGCCGGTCAAAAAGAAGCCCGCTTTCTCCAGCAGCTTTCCCGCCCTTTGGGGGGAAGCAAGCGCCCATGCTTACCGGCACCAAAACCGGCTTACCGTCCTGCTGACGGCGGTCTGCGTCGCGGCGGCGGTGTTCGGCAGCTTTTTGGCCGAGCTGATTCCCCGGAATATGTACCAGTCAGGCTTTGATTATTATCAGAACACCGATTATTATGTGTCTGTTTACGGGGGGGGTGGCTTCGAAAAGCACCTTTTATGTGGGTTTTCCGCGCAACCTGGGGATTACCCAGGCCGCCCTGGAACGCATCCAGAACACAGAGGGGTTAGAGGTGGATTTCGCGGCGGCGGAACTGACTTCCAAGCATTTTTTCCTGGTGCCGGAAGGGACCGAAAGCGGTTTTTTACAACAGGCGCGGCAAAATACTTATTTTGAAAATGAACTGACCCCCGACGTACTTGAGCAGGTGGGCGCCGGGGAGGGCGACTGCCTGGCGGAAGCCGACAGAATGATGGGGATCGACCGCGGGACCCTGGAAAAGCTGGCCAATGTGGTAAAGGAAGGGGAGATAGACTTGGAGGCGTTCGCCGCAGGGAAGGAAGTGGTTACCACAGCCCCAAACCTTCAGGTGGGGGATGAATTAAGCATCGTAACCGTGATTCTTCCGGAGGGCTCTACCCAGAAATACATCAATGGGGAGATCAAGGTGGTCTGCGACCGGGTGCGGGTGAGCGCTGTGCTGGACCCGGAAAAGATTTTGGGGTCGGAAAGGAAAAGACTGCAAGATCCCTATATTTTGATGTCCAGCGAACGCATTTTTGAAGAAGACCCTTTGGCAAAATATGACGCGCTCTATATCCGCTACACTGGGGAAGACAAAAATAGTGAAGAATCCTTAGCGGCGGAAAAAGTAATCAAGCAGGTAGTAGCCCAGTCGAACGGGGTATTAGTTCGAAATTTGATTCAGGACAAACGGGACTATCAAAACGAAATCCGTTTTTACCGAAACAATTGCCTGGGAATTGTTGGATTTTTATTGCTTGTGGTGCTAATGACCCTGCTGCTTACCACGCAAATCAAAGTAAATACCAGTTTGCACAGCTATCTGCTGATGCGCGCGGTGGGGCTGGATCTTCCTACCCTGCGACGGCTGCTGTTCCGCGAAGCGCTGCGTTTGGGCGTCAACGGAATTCTGGCGGGCGGCGTGGTTGGATTTGCCGCCTGCGCGATCATTGCCGGTAATAATTTCTATCCTACCCTGGACATTTTCCTGCGAACGCTGCTTCCGGTCTTTTTGCTGGTAAGTGCGGCGGTGATAGCCATTGGAGCATTCGTTGCCGTTTTTACCGCAAAGAGGCTCTTGAAAAAGAGCGTGGCAAAGCATTTAAGCGATGTGAGCTATTAAAGACGAACGGTAAAATAGACAATGCCTCCGGATGTTAGATCGATAACATCCGGAGGCATTGTTTTGGCGTGTAGCTGTTATGGTTGGATCCCCGCAGCCAGCGAGAGGATTTCGGTGCTTCTTTGGATAAAAGCGGCCATTTCGTCGGCGGAAAGCTGCTTGTGGCTGATCATGGCAAGATCAAGGATGTGGCTGCACACCAGCCTGCGGCTATCCTCATTCAGGTTGGGAAGCGCCTTTACAATGCTGTTTTCCAGGTTCAGCACAATGGTCGATTTGGCGGGCGGGTTGCCGCCGAACATGTCGCCGTAGATGCGGTTCATATCCTGGATGCGGCGCTCGTATTCCGAGAGCAGCATCACCGCCGGGGTCTGCGCCGATTTGAGCTTTTCGGCTTTTACCTCCAGATCCTTTTGATCGACGGCGGCCTGAAACAATTCCACAATCTTGGCGGCCTGTTCGTCTTTTTCGTCGGTCGAGCCGTCCTTCATCGCATCCCCGATGTCGGAATCAATACGCGCGAATTTGAGCTGTTTGTCGCCGTCGTGTTCTTTGTATTCCAGGAAGCTGATCAAATGGCTGTCGATTACGTGGTCCAGGATCACGGCGTTCAAGCCGTTTTCTTTAAACATGCGGATGTACTGGGCCTGTACGTTTTCATCGGTGACATAGAAAATCTTGTTGTCGTCCTTGGGATACTCGCTGAGGGTGAGGTAGTCGCCGTTGATGGTTTTGAACAGCAGGATATCCTTGACGCGGTCGTAGAATTTTTCTTCTTTGATGCAGCCGAATTTGATAAAGGGAGCGATATCTTCCCAATACCCTTCATAGGCTTTGCGGTCCTGGTTAAAGACGGAATGCAGCTTGTCGGAAACTTTTTTGGTGATGTGTTTTGAAATTTTCGCCACGTCGCCGTCGTTCTGCAAAAAGCTGCGGGATACGTTCAGCGGCAGGTCGGGGCAATCGATCACGCCCTTGAGCAGCATCAAAAATTCCGGTACCACCTCTTTGATGTTGTCGGCGATGTAAACCTGATTGCTGTAGAGCTTGATCTGACCCGGGACAACCTCCAGTTTATTGGATTGCTTGGGGAAATAGAGGATACCCTTGAGGTTAAAGGGGTAGTCCACGTTCAGATGGATCCAGAACAGCGGGGGATTGAAATCCATAAAGGTTTCGGAGTAAAATTGGCGGTACTCCTCGTCGGTGCAATCCTTGGGCGCCTTCAGCCACAGGGGGGTTGTATTGTTGACCGGCTTTTCGTCTTCCTTTCCTTCGCTGTTAAGAAAGATTTCATACGGCATAAAGGCGCAGTACTTGCGCAGCATCTCCCGGATGCGGTATTCCTCCAAAAATTCGCCGGAATCTTCGGCGATGTGCAGGGTAATGGTAGTGCCGCGGGATTCGCGTTTGCCGTCTGAAATTTCATAGGTGGAACTGCCGTCCGATACCCAGTGCACCGCTTTGGCGTCCTTTTGGTAGGAGAGGGTGTCGATCTCCACAGAATCGGATACCATAAAGGCCGAGTAGAAGCCAAGCCCGAAATGGCCGATGATGCCCGCGTCGGCGTCGGTTTTGTCCTTGTATTTTTCAATGAACTCTTCCGCGCCGGAAAAAGCAATTTGCGTGATATACTTTTCGACTTCCTCTTCCGTCATGCCAAGACCGTTGTCGCTTACCACCAGCGTTTTGTTTTCCTTGTCGATCTTGACGTCGATTCGGCCCTTCAGATCCGAGATTTCCACCTCTCCGATCGATACCAGGCGTTCGAGTTTTTTGATGGCATCGCAGCCGTTGGAGACCAGCTCGCGCAGAAAGATATCCTTGTCGGAATAGAGCCACTTTTTAATGATAGGGAAAATGTTTTCGGAATGGACTTGGATTTGCCCTTCGCGTTTCATAATTTACAACTTCCTTCCTGATGAATGTTAGCAGCTATCTGCGGCGAAAGAAGTTTGCCGCTCTAAACAATCATTTTACTATGCGTGTAGGAAAAGTCAAGGATAAAGGTTAGGAAAGGGCAAAAATTAAAAAATATTTCACAAATGTTTACCAATTCCAGAAAAGCGAAAAGAATAATTTCCCTTGCTATTTTTTTGGAGATGGTGATACAATAATAACAATCCGATGAACGCAACGAATTTGTTTTATTTCTCTCTATATAGAAAAGTACAGGAGGTTTTCCATGAAACGCTATTTTTACAGGGACGCGGCCAAAACTCAGGCAGCCGTAGCCTTGTTTGGAAGGCAGGAGCAATTTAATCCCGCCGATTATCAAAAATATCTGGAGCTGGAAGTGGTTCAACAGGACGACGGCCGCTTTTCGGTTTGGGGGAACTTCCCGGATGACAGCGACCTGCTTCAGGATACCCGCCGGGACCCGGAACGTCTCATACCATCCATCCGCAACCTCGCCGACGAGGTACGGGAGGAAGAATAATAAAGGAGGCGGTTGATTATGCCGTTTATCAACACAAAAGTAAATGTGGAAATCAGTGAGGAAAAGGAGGCCGTACTCAAGGAGAAGTTTGGGAGGGCAATCTCCCTGCTGCCGGGTAAAACGGAAAACTGGCTGATGCTTGGCTTTGAGGACAATTGCAGGCTGTATTTCCGCGGGAACAAAGACGAACCGGCTGCCTTTGTCGAAGTAAAGGTTTATGGCGCGGCCAACCGTACGGCTTTTGAAAAGCTGACGGCCGAAATTACTCGGATTCTGGCCGGCGAGCTTTCCATTGCCCCGGATCACATTTATGTAAAGTATGAAGCTTGCGAACATTGGGGTTACAATGGGGCAAATTTTTAAAGCAGGGATTCCTATGGTAGAAGTAGCAGCCGCTATCATTCGGAAAGAAGGCAGGATTCTCATCTGCCGCAGAGGGGCGGGCGGGAGCTGCGCTTTTAAATGGGAATTTCCCGGCGGAAAACGGGAAGCCGGCGAAACAATGCAAGCTTGCGCCGAACGCGAATGCCTGGAGGAGCTGGGGCTTACTATCCGGGTGACCGAACAATTTGGACAGGTTGCCCATCGTTATCCGGATCGAAAGGTATCGATTTGCTTTTTCCTCGCAGAGTGTACCGGAGGCGCCTTGCATACGTATGTTCACGAGCAAGTGCGCTGGGTTCGCCCGGAGGAGCTTATGGGCTATGATTTTTGTCCGGCTGATGAGGAGATCCTCCGCCGTTTATCAAAGCATGATGGGTAAGCCAAGTATTTCGTCTGTGCTATCCAATTGTGCGCTATCTGTGATTTGAATACATATTTTAGCCTAAGTAAATCATAAAAGCTGAGTTACTTGCAACCGGCGTATTTGGTTTAAATGTTTTATTTAGAGGTTTTCTTTGTATCATACCTGCTGTCATTGCCCAAAGCGGCTCTCAACCGTTTCAGAATACGGTTGGGCCGCTTTTTTGCTTTTAGTATGCAGCAATGACACGACGACTGATTTAAATTCTAAATCAGGATTTTGCATAATTAACAGCAACTTACAGCAATCAGACTGCGGTTTGAGAAAGTACCCGGGGAAGAATTTGTTTTTAGGGCATGTCGTTCTGAACCTTAGAATCAATGGAAAAGAGTAAGGGCAAATTATTTAAAAAACCATAAATTATCCTAGGATTCTTTAATCATAAATGCAGAAATGTTGAAAAAACGCGGAAATTGACGGGGAACGCTACCACGCGTGGGTGTTTTGTAGTATAATGAAAGCGGTTTAAAAATCAGTGGTGAAAATGAATGAAAGCAAGCATAGCCTAAAACGGTTTTGCAGGATATAATCAGGGAGGAGATTTTGATTATGAAACGATTGGCAACCACCGCCGAGCTGGAAGCCATGGCGAATCGGGTAAGGCAGGGCATCGTGACAGGCGTGTTCCATGCAAAATCCGGGCATCCGGGCGGGTCTTTGTCGTGTGCAGATTTGCTAACCTATCTGTATTTTAACGAAATGAACGTCGATCCACAGAATCCTACGGCGGAAGACCGCGACCGGTTTGTGCTTTCCAAAGGGCACGGCGCTCCGGCCCTTTATTCCGTGCTTGCACACATGGGCTATTTTCCGGTAAAAGACTTGGAAACCCTGCGTCATATCGGCTCTTATTTACAGGGGCATCCGGATATGAAACGTGTCCCCGGTGTAGACATGTCTTCCGGTTCCCTGGGCCAGGGCGTTTCCGCCGCGTGCGGTATGGCGTTGGCCGCCAAGATCCAGAAAAAAGGGTACCGCGTTTACTGCATGTTGGGCGACGGCGAGATCGAAGAAGGCCAGGTATGGGAGGCTGCAATGTTTGCCAGCCACAAAAAGCTGGACAACCTTTGCCTGATTGTAGATAACAACGGCTTGCAGATCGACGGTAAGGTGGAAGAGGTATGCTCCCCCTATCCAATTGATGAGAAGTTTCAGGCGTTCGGTTTTGAAGTGACCGAAATCGATGCCCATAATTTTGAAGAGATGGAAAAGGCTCTCAATTTTGCAAGGGCAAACCAAAACGGTAAGCCGACCGTCATTATTGCGAAGAGTGTGAAAGGCAAGGGCGTTTCCTTCATGGAGAACGTTGTCAATTGGCACGGCGTGGCTCCCAACGAAGAGCAGTTTAACAGTGCGATGCAGGAGTTGCTGGAAGGAGGAAACGGAGATGTCTGAGCTGAAAAAAATTGCTACCCGTGAAGGTTACGGCGATGAATTGAAAAAACTGGGGGAAGAATACCCCAATCTGGTAGTACTCGACGCCGATCTTGCCGCTGCAACCAAGACAGCGACCTTTCAAAAGGCGTTTCCAGACCGATTTTTTGACTGCGGTATCGCGGAAGCCAACATGATGAGCGTGGCCGCCGGGCTGGCTGCTTCCGGCATGATCCCGTTTGCCAGCAGCTTTGCCATGTTCGCTGCGGGCCGTGCTTACGAACAGGTGCGCAATTCCATCGGGTACCCCCACTTAAACGTCAAAATCGGCGCGACGCATGCCGGCGTTTCGGTTGGCGAAGACGGCGCAACCCATCAGTGCTGCGAGGATATTGCCTTAATGCGTACGATCCCCGGTATGGTGATCATCAATCCATCCGATTACACGGAGGCACGCGCAGCGGTGAGGGCGGCTGTGGAATACGACGGGCCGGTATACTTGCGGTTTGGCCGTCTTGCTGTGGAGCAAATCAATACCTCTCCCGATTACCGGTTCGAAATGGGCAAAGGCGTTACCCTTCGCGACGGCAAAGATTTGACCATTGTGGCAACCGGTCTATGTGTGACCGAAGCGCTAAAGGCCGCGGAACTGCTGGCGGCGCAGGGCAAGGATGCAAGAGTAGTCAATATTCACACCATCAAACCGCTGGACGTAGGACTGATGGTGAAATGCGCCAAGGAAACCGGCACGATTGTCACAGTGGAAGAACATTCCATTATCGGCGGCCTGGGCGAGGCGGTTTGCAGCGCGCTGGCGGAGAATTATCCGGCCCGTGTCCACCGTATTGGGGTTAAAGATGAGTTTGGGTATTCCGGTCCGGGAGCACAGCTGATTAAAGAATTTGGTTTGGATTCCGAAGGGATTGCCAGAGAGATTTTAGAGAACGTACGGTAAATATTTAGGTTCGTTTTTATATGGGATAAACATAAAAAACCCCCAAGGGGATGGCTTTCTTAGAAAGGCCGTTTCCTTGGGGGCTTTTCTTTTTGTTGTAAGATAAAAATTACAGCTATGGGTTCCGTTTTTGCAACTGTATTAGCGGCCGCTTCAGTTGTTAGTTTCCGAGGGCCATTAGGATAGCCCGTTGTAACAGTCGTCGCAGGCGAACGCCACGCCCAGAAGGGTCTCGTATTGTTTGGTCGCTTTTTCTCCGCAGAACATGCAGGTACTGCTGCATTCCGAGCAAACATACACGGTTTCCCCATCACTTTTTTGATATGCCTTGGATGGCCTTTGGCTGCAATACATGCAGGGTTCGTCTACTTCGCCGGAAGAACAGCTGGGCAGAAGGGCCAACGAAAAAATAACCAGCATAATCATTCCACAAACTTTTTTCACTGTAAATGGTCCTTTCCTCTCAAAAATTTCGAAAAGCTCTATACTTTGCCTTTTTATTTACGTTATATCGCGCTTACAGCTGCCTTGATCCGCTCAATGGTCTTTAAAACCGATTTTTTAGCCACTATTCCGGTAATCCCGGTTAGGTCGTGTTCACGGCCGCCGACGGAGCCTACTCCGATCTGTATCCATCCGGAAACACACAAAACCCCTCCGTTGTATTCGAGCTTGATGAACTGCATAGCGGTCATAAGCCCAGTGCCTTTTTTCCAGACAACCTCTGTGTTATAGTTGATTTCACGGTAATTGTCGGCAATCAACACCCTACGTACGACTTCATCCGTTAAGGCCTGGTTTTGTTGGATAGCAATGTTTACAAATGTCCTAGCCATTATCGTTTCCTCCCTGCTGTTTAAGTTCTGTGTTTGGATTATCCCGCAATTCCTTTCTAAGCCGGCTTAACGTGACCGGTGTGATCCTAAGAAAGGAAGCGATGTACTTCTTTTTAACCCGTGATATGAGTCCCGGATATGTTTTGAGAAACCACTGATACCTCTGCATGGCGGTGTATTGATAGACTGCCGATTTGATTTGCCAATGGTATTCTAAGGATGTTTGCAAGTATTGATTATAGATCTTTATCAGGCAAGGATGCGACTCCATCAGTTCCATTACTTGGGCGGCCGGAAGGCTTATCATATCGCTGTTTTCCAGCGCCTCGATGTTGATGCTGGCAGGGGCGTCTACGGTGAGGCAGGGGACGGCCGGTGAACCGCGTTGCGCCCCGAAGCAATCGGTTATATCTCTTCCATTCATATCCAAAAAGTAGCCGCGCAAAAGCCCGTTAAGAAGGAAATAAAGATGGGTCTGCGTTTCCCCTTCCCGAATGAGCAATTCTCCTTTTTCCAGATGCTTAATCTCAGTTAGATTTGATAATTTTTCAACCAATTCCCGTTCGGATATTTGAAGAACCTTGGTATAAAAATCCTGAATCAATGCCCCTAACCCTCCATTCTGACTTTATTATTATACTATGACGTAAACAAATTTTCATTAACTTAAGTTAATTTTAGGATATGACTATCAAAAGTTGAACGAAATATATCCGGTATCCCTGAGAAGGCTGTCTAAAAAGAAAACATGGACTATTTTTTATAGGCGTTGAAAGATTGTCCAGGTTATTATAAAAACAACCAAAGATAATATAAAACATGCCAAAGATTATACATTTACACAATTCATTAAACCAATTACAATAAAAACGAGAGATTTTGTCTTGTATTTTATTTATTTTGCCATACAAGTTACAAAGGAGGATGTTAAGGTATGGCTGCCGATCTCATAGTAAGAAAGGAGGTATTGGTGAATAGGCTGTCTTGTGGGAAATTGCAAATCCCGACAAGCATTAGGGAAGCTGGCAATATGACGGGCAAGAGCGAGGGGATCATCTTTTGTCTTGCATAAAGTCAGCGGGTAGAAAAGGCGATAGTGTAATGATGAAGTGAAAAAAATGGGAGAAGTAATAATGAAAAGAGTAAAGCGAATTAGACGTCTTGGTTCCATTTTGCTTAGCGTATGCCTGGTATTCCAGATGTTTACGGCGTTGGCGGTTCCGGTAGCTGCTGCGCAAACAGAATATCAGCCGGATTTCAGCAAAGTAGAATGGAAATATCAAAACAACGGAAGCAATGCTGTAAAAGAAATCCCGGAAGGCGGCGTACTTCCTTCGGAAAGCGGTAAGGGCATTGTCATCGACTATACCAAATTTGAAAACCAGAGCGTGATTGTTTACGATCCCGCCGCGCCGCATTATACAGACAGTGAACTGGAATTTGACGTAACCGTACTGGCGGAGCAAAGCGGATTTTATCGCTTTATCCCGGTTGGGCGGTTTCAAGACGGCAACAATTATGCCGGTCTTGGATACGATATCCAGTACATGTTCAATACTTTTTTGAATGGAACAGTGACAAATAAAAATTTCGGTGGTCCGGCACTTAAGGTGGGCGTAAGTTACCATGCAAAGCTTACCTCGGTCGGCTCCGTGTATACCCTATATATAAACGGAGAAAAAGCCGCTGAGTACGACGCCGGTGCGAACAGCCTGACCGGAGCGGGCAGCTACGGGTTCCGTGTATGGGGAGGCGACCAGGCGGCTGCTGCCGGAAAGAAAGTGCTTCTGGACAATATCCAGTTTAGAGCTTATGGCGGTGGAAGCGCGGTGCAGCAGCCTTCTACCATAGCTTCCAAGAAAGCTGACATCCCCGAAGCAAGCTGGGGAAAGGAAGATGTGCTGATCCCAGTAAACTTTATAGAAGGGTCGTCGCTTGAATCCCTGACAAACGGCGAACAAGCCCTAACCGGGGAAAATGATTTTACTGTGACTGCGGAAGGGATCCTTATTAAAAAGGAATACATCGCGGCTCTGGCAGATACCACTGTGCTGACGGTAACCTTCCAGTATGGGGAACCGGAAACGTTTACCCTGCGCAAAGTAAAAGCGTTTGTGGGGGACGAATATGTGGAAGATTTTTCAGATGGGGATATCTCCAACTGGAAAAATCAGGCAGGTAGCGGTACCATTACATTGGAAGAGGGCGGTATGCGCGTAACCGGCCAGACCCGGCTGGTGGATACCGATTCTCCGGAATTTGAAAACGGAGAAATTGAAATTTGGGTGGAAGCGCTAAACGACGACGGCCAGCTCGGGCTCTCGTTCCGCAATACCATGGATTCCTGGCAGTCGGTTTACAATACGGATTCTGCCGTACAGAATTATGCGTTCAGCCGATGGAATTACCGGGATTCCGCCGGTACGAACCAGGAAAAAGCACTGGATTCCCCTTTCTTCAAGGGAGCGCACCACCTAAAAGTGCGTTTTATTGGGGATACGGTTTCCCTTTGGGTAAATGAACAGTATACCTTTACTGCTACCATTGCCCAGGCGGCAGAGGTCTACGGCCAGATGGGGTTTGTGACCGAAAGCAAGGCCGACGTATTGATCAAAAAGATGATTTACCGCCGTCTGGACGTGTTGGAAGCGTCCCCTGCAGAGGGAGAAACCATCCAGATTGAAAGAGACGGCATGCAGGTATTGCTGGATGGGGGCTATCCGCGTGTGATCCAGTATACTTTAAATGGAAAGACCATGCTGGGTTCCGAACAGCGTTATGAGTATGTGACCATCAACAGCAACGATTACAAAGCGGCTGCGGCCCTGACGGCTCATGATGCAGAGAGCGCGACCTATCATGTGCAAGTGCCGGAAGCCGGGGTATCCATGGACGTGGTGTATATGGTGGAAGACAATCATGTGCTGGATATGACGATCCGCAATATTAAAGAGGAAGGCGAAAAGGTGCGCAGCCTTGCTTTCCCGAACCAGGCGATGCTTTCTGCCAACAGCAAGCAGGAAGGCGCCAAGTTGGATGTTTCGAACGGCAGCAGCGATACCCACATCGATCTGACGACGGACAGCGCTTCCAAAACCAAGATGACCTTCTGTACGATTCCGGTTGTCACAGCGAACGGCCTTTCGGCTTCGATGGCGAACAACGCCATCCGCAACCTGACGGAATTTGCTTACCAGAGCTTCGATATGCCGGACGGCAGCATATCCACCGGCGTATGGACCTCGGAATTCCTATACCGTGGTTGGGACGACAGCCTGGTGTTTGAGGATCAGGATCTGTACTGCAAAGTAATTTTGACGGAAGATACGAACGAGGATGCGGTGATCGATTGGCAAGACGGAGCCAACGCCCTGAAATACCTGAACAAAAATAAGATCGTGGGTTCTGAAACCGTGGCGAACAGCATGGTGCATGTGGGCTATAACTTTGCCAGCATTGTACAGAACCCCTACTTAAAAGTAGCCGACAACATCAAACGGCTAAGCAACCTAATGGATGGTTTCGGCCAGATCCTGGTGTTCAAGGGTTACGCGAGCGAAGGACACGACAGCGGCCACGCCGACTATGAAAACATCAACGAGCGTGCCGGCGGTGCGGAAGATATGAATACGGCCATCGCAGAAATGGAGAAATACAACGCAACGATGGGTATACATATCAATCACAGCGAAGCCTATCCGGAAGCCAAGATGTTTACCGAAGAGGTCATGTCCACCAAAAACGGCTGGAAATGGCTGGATCAATCCAAATATATCCGCCGGGAGGTGGATATCATGAACGGCGGAATGGACGCCCGCCTCAACGAGATGTTCAACCGCGTGCCGGGCATCGGTTTTGTCTATGTAGATACCTACCGTGATGAGCGTTGGGCGGCTTCGCGGATTGCCCGCAACCTTTCCACCGAGCATAACGTAATTATGGCGACCGAGGAAGGCTACAAGCTCGACCGTTGGACCGCATGGTCCCACGGGGCCGAGGCCGGTACCATGCATCGCTTTGTGTACCACAATCAGAAGGATATTTACAACAATGATAAGGTGCTGCGCGGCGGCTACGACCGTGCCGGCCAGAATAGCTTTATGGGCTGGCAGCGCGGCAACAACATCAGCAATACCCTAAGGCAGTTTTATACCGAGCAGCTTCCGCAAAAATACCTGATGCATTATACCCTTAAGAAGTGGACGCCGAATACCGAAGCAATCTTTGACGGCAATGTTGTATCCAGGGTAGAAGACGGCAAGAGCAATATCTATAAAGACGGAAAGTTAATTGCCTCTGATAAATTGGTATTCATTCCCTGGTATGATGAGGATAGCGAAACCCGAAACCCGGACGAAGCCGCTAAGATTTACCACTGGAACCCGAACGGCGGAGAAACCGTCTGGGAGCTTCCGGCAAACTGGGCAGGGCAGACGGAGGTAAAGCTTTATCAGACCACCCAGACCGGAAAGACCCTGGTTGCAACCATTCCGGTTGTAGATGGAAAGGTGACAATAACTGCTGAGGCCGCCACCCCCTATGTGCTCTACAAGGGCGACGAGAACATCGCCCCCACCCAGACCGAATGGAGCGTAGGCAGCCCGATTGAGGATACCTCCTTCAACAGCCGAGATTTCTCTATTTGGAGCAAGAGCACCACGGCGTAGGACGACAGCCATATTACCATTGAAGACGACTCCAACGGTGTGGCGAGCGTCCATATCAGGGGT
>CAMMKL010000025.1 GCA_946497265.1 uncultured Clostridia bacterium
AGATATGCAAGCGGTGGATTTTTATTTAAACCACGGTGTATCCCGAGTGATTCTTGGATCGGCCGCTGTTAAAAACCCTGAGTTTGTGAAAGAGGCGGTATACAAATATGGAGAACGCATTGCGGTTGGTATAGACGCCCGCGAGGGAATGGTTGCAGCCGAAGGATGGCTGGATACATCCTCTGTTCATTATATTGATTTGGCAAAACAAATGGAAAGAATAGGAGTAAAGTACATTATCTTTACAGATATAGCGCAGGATGGAACTTTGGCCGGCCCCAATTTGGTGCAATTGGATGCGTTAAACGTTGCAGTTTCCTGTAATATTATCGCTAGCGGCGGAGTAGCTACTTTAAAAGATATCCTAAATTTGCGCGATTTAGGCGTTTACGGCACCATATGTGGAAAATCCATTTACAGTGGCGCTCTTAATTTGAATCAAGCCCTCATTGCGGCAAGAGAGGGGGAATAGCTCTATGAATCTAGAAAACCCAAATCAACAATCTGTAAAGACAGATAGCTTTACAGATCGTTTTTTTAAAAAATCTCCCTTAATTCCAGCGATAGTACAACAAACAGGCACAAAAGAGGTTTTAATGCTTGCCTATATGAATGAGGAATCGCTAAAACTTACGCTGCAAACCGGCTACACCTGGTTTTGGAGCCGTTCTAGAAAAGAACTATGGAATAAAGGGGCGACTTCCGGCCATCTGCAAAAAGTGATTTCTATTTATGGCGATTGTGACGACGACACGTTGTTGGTGGAAGTGGATCAAACGGGTTCTGCTTGCCATACGGGTTCGCATAGCTGCTTTTTTAATATGATTTGGAGGAATGATGAAAAATGAATGAAACACTGGAAGCCCTGTATCAGACAATATTATCGAGAAAAAAAAGCCATACGGAAGGCTCTTATACTTGTTATCTGTTTGAGAAAGGTCTGGACAAAATCCTTAAAAAATGCGGAGAGGAATGCAGTGAGGTTATCATTGCTGCGAAAAACAAGGACAATAAAGAAACGGTTTTGGAAATTTCCGATTTGCTGTATCACCTTATGGTGATGATGGTAAACGAAGGGATCCCATTGGAAGATGTTTTGGTGGAACTTGACCGCAGGAGTGAGAAACAAGGAAACCTAAAAAAATTTCATCAGGTTGATAAAAATACTTGATCAAATAGAAAACAAAATTTATCGGGAAGAACAAAAGTAGCCAAAAAGGCTTGCCTTTGTTCGAATTTATGATATTATATTAATATCATCATTCTTACCAAAATTTAGGAGGCTTACATTTTATGAAGTACAAAATGCAGGTGCTTTATTTTTCAAAAGCAGGAAACACTGAGAAGATTGCGCAGGCAATCGGCAGAGACCAAAAGACAAAAAGCGACCAAATCCCCCCTGCTTATCCAGTTGAGGCTCAAAAGCTTTTATTCATCGGCCTGGAGCTTGGCAAAGTAGATAAGAAGGTTCTGGATTTTGTGGCGGATTTGAAGCCGGCCAGAACCAAAAATGTCGCTTTCTTTGTTACAGGCGATGCAGCACCCCTGGAGGAACTCAAAGATATTTTGAAGAAAAATGGGGTTAACGTGGTAGAGGATGTACATGTTTGCCCGGTAAAGAAGGGCTTATTTAAACAAGGCGCAGTTAGCGATGCAGACGTTAAAGCTTGCGTAGCTTGGGCTTCTAAAGTGGTAGATTCTCTGGCGTAATGCCTTTTACTTATCATATACGTTAGCAGTTCACCGTACCCTTTAAAACAGATAGCAAAAAGACCTCCTGTTGTAGGATAAAACTATAGCAGGAGGTTAAATTTATGGATAGAAAAAATAAAAGTTGAAATTAAAATAAATGCCCAAGTGGAACAATTTGCCCAATTGAGCGGTGTAGAGCTCTGCCCCCAAATAGTATTCACAAAACGTATCAATAAATATATTTCTTGGTTTAGATGCCAAATGCAAAGAGTCATCCAAACTGAAATCAAAGAAGATACTGAGAAGATGGGTGTCTCCGTTTGCGATGAACAAAACCGATACATAACGAAACGTGGTTAATATAGAAGGAAAAGCTGCAAATTGCAGAGGTATGGATTATGAGAAAAGTTGTGTTATTTATCGCTATGAGTTTGGACGGATACATTGCAGATATAAATGGCAATGTAGATTGGCTTCATGGGCAGAGTAATAAAGTTGAGAATGAAGAAACCTACTCTGAATTTGTAAAGGGGATAGACACCGTTATTATGGGGTGGACAACCTATCATCAAGTGGTAACAGTACTATCCCCTATGGAATGGGTTTATAAGGATTTTACCAGTTACGTGATTACTCACAAACAGCAGGCATCTACAGATAATATTAAATTTGTTAATGAACCACCGAGTTCCTTGGTTCAACGGTTAAAGGAACAAAAAGGGAAGGATATTTGGATATGTGGCGGCGCAAGTATTGTGCAACAGCTCATGCAGGAAAAGATGATAGACAGGTATCATATTTCTATCATTCCTACCATTTTAGGCTCTGGAATCCGCCTTTTTGGGAGCCATGATGCGGAGCTTACATTAAAATTGATTAGGACGCAAAATTACAATGGTATGATAGATGTCGTTTATGAAAATAGGGAGAAAGAATGAACCTAAAATCTAGAATATGAGAAGTGAATGGGATATCATTTACAGAGAATGCGTAATGTGGTTGAAACCCATAAGGTACGGATGGGGTCATTCACTTTTAAAATTTTGGAAGTTCCATTGTAAAATTCTAAGCAGAAGGAAGAGGGTTTATGTACCGTATTTTTGTTATTGAAGATGATATTTCCTTAGCGGAATCTATGAAAAAACAAATTGAGTCCTGGGGCAACACCGCACTCTGCGCAAGGAATTTCCAAAATATCATACCCGATTTTGTAAAGTTCGATCCCCATATGGTGCTGTTGGATATCATGCTCCCGTTTTACAATGGGTACCACTGGTGCAGTGAAATCCGAAAAATCTCCAACGTGCCGGTGGTATTTATCTCTTCCGCCTCTGACAACATGAACATCGTTATGGCCATGAACATGGGCGGCGATGATTTCATCACAAAGCCCATCAGCCTTGAAGTGATGACAGCTAAAATACAGGCCCTGCTGCGCCGCACCTATGATATGGGCAGCAAGGTCTCTGTTTTGGAGCATAGAGGGGCGATTCTAAATCTGGACGATACGACCTTGACTTATCGGGAAGAACGGATTGAACTGACCAAAAATGATTTCCGTATCCTACGAACCCTGCTGGAAAATAAGGGCAGTGTGGTCAGCCGGGAAACCCTAATGACCAAACTTTGGCAGATGGACGAATATGTTGAAGAAAACACATTGACGGTCAATGTAAACCGCCTGCGAAAAAAATTGGAAAACGCTGGGCTTTATGGTTTTATTACTACCAAGGTCGGCAGTGGGTATATCATCGAATAAGGGGCTGCGAAAACATGGAACGGAAGAAATGGTATTCCGTGCTTGGAAGCTATTTAAAACAATATCGTATGACGGCATTGATGTTCTTGGCATTTGCAGTCATTTTTGCCTTCCTCTTTTCCCTGTATGAGCTGGAAACCGAGGCGGTATGGTATGCGGCAGGGCTATGCTTCCTCCTCGCGGCCGTTGTTCTCTTCGTGCATTTCTTCTTGTACCAGAAGCGGTATCAGGAGCGATGTAGGGTTTTACAGAATGTCCAGGTTATGCTCGACCATCTGCCGGAACCGAAAACATTGGCGGAAACAGATTTGCAAGAGATGCTAAAAGAGCAAAAACGCATGCTGGACGCTGCGCTGAGCAGATGGCAGACAGAGCGCCGGGAAAGCATGGACTACTATACCACATGGGTGCATCAAATCAAAACGCCTATCTCCGCAATGCGGATGATTTTGGAGAGTGAAGACACAGAGGAACACCGAGAGCTTTCCGCCGAGTTGTTCCGGATCGAGCAGTATGTGGAGATGGTGCTTAGTTATCTGCGCCTGGAAAGCGATTCCTCCGATTATCTGTTTAAGGAATACGATTTGGATGGCATTGTAAAACAGGCGATTCACAAGTATGCGCCCCAGTTTGTGCGCCGCAGGATTCGTTTGCAATACCGGCCGGCGGATATAAAAGTGCTTACCGACGAAAAATGGCTTTTATTTATCATCGAACAGATCCTGTCCAACAGTATCAAATATACGCGGGAAGGCTGTGTGACCATCACCGTTATACCGGAAAAGATACTGAAAATTTCCGATACCGGTATTGGGATAGCGAAGGAAGACCTACCCAGGATTTTTGAAAAGGGCTTTACTGGGTACAACGGACGCGCAGACAAGAAGTCCACTGGACTGGGCCTTTATCTTTGCAAAATGGCGGCGGATAGGCTGAACCACAAAATAAGTGCCGAATCCACACCCGGTGAGGGAACCACAGTTTTAATCGATTTGCATACGGAACCATTACAGGTGGAATAACCTGTCTTGCAAAAATGTCACATAAAACGGCCGGAATGTCACCCGATTCGATGTCGGGGCTTCCGGCTGTTTTGTTATCATTAAGACAACGAAAAAAGGAGGTTGTCAAAATGGCAATATTAGAGGCGAAAGGCGTTCAGAAGATCTATACGACCCGCTTCGACGGTAATCAGGTGCAGGCCCTGTCCAACGTGTCCTTTACGGTGGAGCAAGGTGAGTATGTAGCCATCATGGGCGAGTCCGGTTCCGGCAAGACTACCTTGTTGAATATCCTAGCGGCTTTGGATAAGCCTACTGCTGGAGAGGTGCTGTTGGAAGGCAGGAGGTTGGCGTCTGTAAAAGAAAGGGAGATTTCCGCTTTCCGCAGGGATAACCTGGGATTTGTATTTCAGGATTTTAACCTTTTGGATACCTTCACGCTAAAGGATAATATCTTTCTTCCCTTAGTTCTGGCCGGCAAAAGTTACAAAGAGATGAACCGCCGCCTGCAGCCCATTGCTAAGAAACTGGGCATTTCCGAACTATTGGCAAAATACCCTTATGAGGTTTCCGGCGGACAAAAGCAGAGGGCAGCGGTTGCCCGCGCCTTGGTGGCCGAGCCCAAGCTGGTATTGGCAGACGAACCCACCGGCGCGCTGGATTCCAAATCCACCGACGACCTGCTGCGGATCTTCAATGAGATAAACCGCGATGGCCAGACCATCCTGATGGTTACCCATTCAGCCAAGGCGGCCAGCCATGCAGGCCGTGTGCTTTTTATCAAGGACGGAGAAGTGTTTCACCAGATTTATCGCGGGAATAGTTCCAATGAGCAGATGTATCAGAAGATTTCCGATATCCTTACCCTGCTGGCTACAGGTGGTGACCGACATGAATAAAGGATTTTTTCCAAAGCTTGCGGCGAATAATATCCGAAAGAACAGCAAGACCTATATCCCATATCTGCTTACCTGTATTATGACGGTCGCCGTTTTCTATATTGTCAAATCCTTGTCTCTGAACCCGGGGCTTGAGAAAATGGTGGGCGCGCAAACCTTGATGTATACCATGTCTATGGGCAGCTGGGTGACAGCGCTGTTTGCCTTTATTTTTCTGTTTTATACCAACAGCTTTCTGATCAAGCGCCGGAAAAGGGAATTTGGCGTATTTAATATTCTTGGTATGGAAAAACGCCATCTGGCCCAAACAATGGCGTGGGAATCCCTTTATGTAACGTTGATCGGCTTAGTTGGCGGGTTAATTCTTGGGATCGCCTTGGATAAGGTGATGTTTCTCGTGATTACCAAGGCCATTGGCGGAGAGATTGCTCTGGGATTCTTTGTCTCAGGAAAAGCTATCGAAACCACTGTTGTCTTCTTCATAATCGTTTTTTTCCTTATATTTCTTAATACCGCCCGTCAGATCCATGTGGCAAATCCCATTGAATTGTTGAAGGAGGGGCACGCCGGGGAAAAGGAGCCCAAGACGAAATGGCTGATGGCCCTTTTGGGTCTTGCGTGCGTAGGGGTCGGTTATTATCTGGCTTTGACGGTGGAGAATCCACTTACATCCCTCTTAGTCTTCTTTGTTGCGGTAGTGCTGGTTATTATCGGTACCTACATGCTGTTTACCGCCGGAAGCATTGCATTATTGAAGCTGTTACGGAAAAACAAAAAGTATTATTATAAAACAAAGCATTTCACCAGCATTTCCGGGATGATTTACCGGATGAAGCAAAACGCAGTAGGCCTTGCAAACATCTGCGTCTTGTCCACCATGGTTTTGGTGATGATTTCCTCGACCAGTTCGATGATGCTCGGCATGGAGGATATCCTCCATACCCGTTACCCCAATGATTTCGTGATCTATTCGGACGAAGGCACCCGGGAACGAAGCGAGAAGACCTTTGCCGACATCCGTGCCCTGCAGGCGGAGATGGATTTGAATGTGACAGATGAAATCCAGTATACCTATTTGGCTTTTTCCAGTGTAGAAGACGGAGACACCTTTCAGGTTACACGCAGCGGTTCCCTGATGGTTATGGATTCCATCACGAACCTGATTTTTGTTCCTTTGTCCGACTACAATGCGATCATGGGAACCAATGACATACTGGAAGAAGGTGAAATTCTTTTGTATTCCAACCGGAAAGATTTTGATTATCCGGTTCTGAAGGTGTTTGATAAAGAATATGCGGTTAAAAAGAAGCTGGATAAATTTTTGGGCAACGGTGTAATCGCAGCAAACGCTGCCAACAGCCAGTTCATTGTAGTTCGGGATATGAAGGAAATGAAAGACCTGTATAAAAAGCAGAAAGAAGCTCTAACCGATATCGCAAACAAATTCCGATACTATTATGGGTTTGATACGGATGCCGGGGAAGAAGAACAAAGCCGTTTTTATACTGCTATGATGGATCTGCTCACAGAAAATGGTTTTCTTGGAAGCGCCGAGTCCAGGTTTGACGCCAGGACCAGCTTTATCGGGTTATATGGCGGCCTGTTTTTCCTTGGCATATTCCTGGGCGTCTTGTTCATCATGGCCACAGTCTTAATCATTTATTATAAGCAGATTTCCGAAGGCTATGACGATAAGGAACGGTTTGAGATTATGCAAAAGGTCGGCATGAGCCACCAGGAGGTGAAAGCTTCTATTCGTTCACAGGTGCTGACCGTGTTTTTCCTGCCTTTGATTGCAGCGGGTATGCACGTTGCTGCTGCGTTTCCAATGATCTCAAGAATCTTGGCACTGTTTAACCTGATGAATACAAGCCTGTATATCGCTTGTACGGGTGTCTGCTTCCTCGTATTCGCAACAATGTATGTACTGATTTACACGCTAACGGCCAAAACCTATTATAAAATTGTCAGCCGGTAAGGAGGTTCTCATGAGAAAACTTTTTACGGCGAGCTTCATAATTTGTATGCTGATTACTTTAGCAGCTTGCAATATGGATGGGGAAGAAGTCCATAGCTTTTTAAGCGGCTTGGCGGAAAACTTAGGGGAATCACAAATTACAAAAGATCAAGACCTGATTGGTACCCGAACTCTAACAGAGGATGCCTATACAGGCAGGTACCAGGCGCAGAGTGACGGCATTACCGGAAGGGATATTGTGTTCGGCGGGGGCTCAATCAATTCCCGTTCACTCCATCTATATGGAGTGGTCCACAGTGAATCCGGCAGTGCGGTGGTGCGTATCCGACAAAACGAAGAAGTAACGCAACTGCCGCTTGAGGAAGACGGCCGCTTTGAAACTACGCTTACCTGTTCCAGTGGTGGAAACTACATTATGATAGATTATAAAAATTTCCATGGAGATTTAGAGCTGTATTCAGAGTATCTCCCTCATTCCTCCGAATAGGAGTTGCTAAAATTGTCGAAGGGTTACCGGTTTACATAGAACCATAATGTAGAACGACGCTACACAATAAACCTGGTTGAGGCCGGCCTTACCATTGTGTTGCATTCTGTCCTTTAATTATCACCGGAATACACCCTGTAGCTGATTGGGTAGCGGTGGGTTTGGATAAAAAAAGACGTGGGAAGATATGCCGGAAAACAGAAACTAGGATGCGGTGTGGTATTGGTAGTCTCTCGGACGAAGAGCAACCTGCCATTCCAACATGGTCCCAAATAGTCGATAACCAAATAAGGACGCTGTAATATTGCGGTTAATACCTTAATCGAAAGATCCTGAAGCAGATTGCTCTCTTCAGGATCTTTTCTTATAGAAAATGTGAGATGAAAGAACCATGCACCGATATTTAGCAATTGAAAATCCGTGTTCTGTTTTTGTAAACACATATCCTAACCCCGAAATGCATCAAATAGCAGGAAAACGAAACGTAAAAAATTACATTTCAGTTAAAAAAGATACCGTTGTAGAACAAGAAAGATTAGATTACAGTATTAAGTAAAGATAAAATGTTGCCAATCTATTTGAAAGGAGGATAGTTTTTATAAATAATTACCCAAGGAAGCAATATCTGTGCACATGAATTCGTTAGGTCAGAAAGGATGACGAGAATGAGGAAAAAGTTTTTATCCCTGTTGCTAATCTTTACCATCCTAGTTGGAGGTATGCCGAGCTTTGGCTCCGTGGCAATGGCGAAGGAAAGCGGAAGTGCGAAGTTAAATAATCTGATACTGGATAAGGTAAGTGTACTTATCCAGAGGGATCATCCGGATGTGCAGGAGTTTTCTCCTGACATTACCGATTATACCGGGACTGCGTATTACAGCGTCAATCAAGTCAATGTATTTCCATTTAAAAAAGATCCGAATGCTACGGTAACCGTCAATGGTACGGCTGTAACCGGAGACAGTGTGAATGTTCCTTTGAATATAGGAGAAAACATCATTACGGTTGCGGTAACCAATGGGGAAAACTCCCAAACATATACCGTGAACATTGAAAAAGTAGGCACTGACTATCGTGGCAGAAGGCCCTTGGCAAACGATGAATTTACTGTTTCCACGGACTTTGGCGGAGATGTGAGCGCCATGGTGGACGGCAATGGGAGTACCTATTGGAGTCCGGATATCACCCCTGTTGATGAAGAAGAGGGTACGCCTACTTCCTTTGTCATTGATTTACAGAAGGTACGTTCGGTAAGCCGTATCAGCATGGACTATGCGCAAAATTATGCGCTGTGGAGTAACATGGTGCGCATCTCCATTAGCGACGACGGAGAATCTTGGACGCCTGTAGTGGAACAAGGCAATATGAGAGAGGATCAGGGCGTCGTCCGTTATGAATTTGGGATTTCTTATGATGCGCGTTATATTAAATATGAAGTGATCAAGTTTGACTCAGACAGCCTGAGGATCAACGAATTCACCATTTTTGAGGATCCGGAAAACCACTTGGTGGAGCAGGATCCTCCTGAAGGCGGAGATCAACCGTTTGTGCCCACCAATGAGAACATCGCAAGAGGCCAGGAAATTGTGATTGAAAAGGGTTTTCCGGTTTCCGGTTGGATGCCCAGCGGCCAGTATGGCAGAGGCGTACCAACGCCGGAGGAGTCGGAGATTCTCGGTTGGGATGGGCCTTTGTTCTACGATCCGCCCCTGGAGAATGTACAGTATATGAAGTATAACCCCAATTCCTTGTGGGGCCTGGCCAAAGCACCATGGGGATCAAACGGCATGGCAGGCGCGGGAGAGCCGAGGGATTTTGTAGATGAGGGCATGCTGCCCTATATTAACAATGCCGTCAGCTTCTGCTTTGGAGACGAGGGCAGCTATAGCTATGAAGAAGCACTCCGCTTCAAAGAGTGGTTTGCGTTCAGCAAAGAAAGGTATCCCGGCACCATTGTACATTCCAATCAAACCGGCTATCAGTGGAGCAGAGCCAATTATGAGGAATATATCCGTATCGCGGAGCCGGATTTACTTAGTTGGGATACTTACTATAGTTGGAATGACAGCAACGCCTGGAATGCAACCTATACCATGTTAAACACGCCCACATGGACTATGTTGCGTGAGCTGGCTTTAAAGGGCGTGGATGGCAGCGGACAAAAGCCTATTTTATATGGGCAGTATTTGGATACATATAATCTGGATCAGCCAATGTCCCAGAAAAACCTTGTGGTCAACCTATCCTTGTTGACAGGGATGAAATGGCTAAATTATTTCCGTTTGGAATTTCAGTTTGACCATTGCTATCTATGGGATGAGGACGGAACCCCCTCCAGAGGCGCCTATGAATGGGGAGAGGTTAACCGTTACCTCAAGACCATCGATGATTATATCTTGCGCCTGAACAGCGATTGGGTTGTCAGCAAGCCGGGCAAGCATCTATCGGGTGATCAGGAATTGTCCAATAACGTAAAGAGTGCCTGGAAGATGGGCGGCTTTGACCAGAACGCCGACGTTAACGCCGGTTATTACATCCAGGATGTCTTCGCTAAAAATATCTCTTCTGCCAACAATGGACTGCCGGGCGACGTGCTGCTGGGTTACTTTACCGCATTGCCAGGCCTGTCGGAGTCCGAAGTAAAGGAAACCTTTGGAAGTTCTGCCCCCAAAGCCTTTATGCTGCTCAACGGTTTGAGCGCAGGTAGTTCCGGCAGCTATAGCAATCCCAATGTAGCGGCAAAGGAACGCGGTTCTGCTGAAAATACAAAACAAACCATTACCCTTACCTTTACCGGTGAACAGACCGCCCCTCTGAAGAAGGTTAACCGCGACACCGGTTTAGTGGAAGATGTTGAAATAATCGACAATACCCTAACCGTCACGCTTGGCGGCGGCGAAGCGGAACTTTATTTCTGGGCTGAGGATTCTTCTTGCAGCGCTACCTCCGAAACAGAAGGCCACGAAGCTTCTTTTGCTTTCGATGGATATTCCGATACTTACTGGCAAGCCTCCGAAGATGCGGATCTTCCGATCGAATTGTCCTCGGAATTTACACCCAAAACCATCGATAAAATTATAATAAACGAGCAGGGCAACGCCATTACCAGCTATCGGCTGCAATACTTGGTGGACGGTGAATGGCAGGACATCCCCGGCGGAACAGGAGATAGCATTGGATTGAGTAAGGTGGTAACCTTTGGTCCTATTTCCGTATCTGGAATAAAGCTGATTATTACCTCGGCCAATGGGCAAGTGGGTATCAAAGACATTCGTTCTTACGCCTCCACAGAGGCTACCTATACCATCACAGCAACGGCAGGCTCTAATGGAAACGTTACCCCCGAAACGCTTACTGTAGTGGCGCATGAGGATGCGGTGTTCACCGTTACTCCGGAAGAAGGTTATGCGGTGGACAGCGTTACTGTAAATGGTTCGGCTGCCGATTTGCAGGGGGATCAGCTGATCCTTTACAATGTAACAGAGAACAAAAACATAAACGCTTCCTTTATTATTGAACGGCCGGAAGTAATCAACAAGGAAACGCTGAAAATATTAATTGACAGTGTGCTGGAACTAAAGCGGTTTGATTATACTGGAGGCACCTGGAGAGAGATTCAAATTGCTTTACCTAAGGCCCAGGAGGTATTGGCACAAGAGGACGCTACAGATGAACAGATAGAAACCGTTTATAACAATTTATGGAACGCTTATCTTGCGCTGTCGCATTTGGAAGAAGGCCGGCCCATTCCGGAAGAAGATCCACCCCGCAAGGTTTTTATAGATAACACCGATCCGCTCATTAATTATGGCGGCAGTTGGGGTGGAAACGGTAGCGGCAGCGGAGCCGACGATGCCTATCTGCAGTCTCAACAATGGGTAAGCAGTACCAGCGATTCCACAATTTCCATGGATTTTACGGGTACCGGAATACAAATTATCCATTCCATTCATCCATCTGGAGGAACCTTATCGGTAGAAATTCGTGATCAGAATGGTGATGTGGTATCCGCACAAGATAATATTAATTTTCGGGGTAATAAGGCCATGCGGCAGGTAATTTATGAAAAACTGGACCTGCCTTATGGGAGTTATACAATTAAGGTTTCTTATCAAAACAACGCCTATGCTGAGTTTGACGGCTTTTTCGTGTATAATGACGAAGGACAAGAAACCAACTATACGGTAACATTTGACAAGACCCCCGCCAACGCTCAGGTTGTGGTAAAAAATGCCCGGGGGGATGTGGTGGATCCTCAAGCGGACGGCAGCTATCTGTTGGCAGCCGGCAATTACACCTATTCCGCAGCGGCGGAGGGCTATACCGCAGTGAAAGACGTAGCCTTTACCGTTTCCGGCAACATGGAAATTTCTGTTGTTTTGGAAGAAGAAACGGTAACACCGAATCTCTATACCATCACCTTTAAGCTTAGCCCCTCATACGCGCTCGTTACCGTGAAGGACGGCCAAGGAAATATCATAGAGGCCCAAGAGGACGGCAGTTACCTGTTAGCGGCAGGCGAATATACCTATTCCGTAGCGGCAAGCGACCACATTGCAAAGAATAATGTGGCGCTCACAGTATCTCAGAATGAGGAACTTGAGGTTGTTTTGGTCAATATTAAATATCTCAGCATTACGGTGGAATATGCGGAGCAGCAGTTGACCGAAGGGTTGGTGGATTCCATCAAACAACAGTTTGAGGCTGCGCTAAAGAACGCAAAAGAGTTGCTTGCCAATCCGAACGCGACTCAGGAAGAGGTAGACGCCGCAGATGAAGAATTGATTTACTGGTTGCAGTACCTGGAATTCAAAGGCGATCCCACTGCGCTCATAGCCTTGATAAAGGAAGCAGAAGCTATTGATTTGAACCTTTACGAAGATGGACAAGTAAAGGATACTTTCCTGCAAGCTTTGGCGGATGCGAAGGAGACGGTAGAGAAATATCCTTTGGCAGACGAACTGGCAGAAGCGGAGGCAGCACTCCGGGAGGCGATGGAGGCGCTTGACGGTGTACGGATCGATAAAATTGATCTAATTAAGCTTCAAAGCGTTGTCAACATGGCGAAGCCGATGTACGAAAATTTGGATAAGTACATTGACAATACTGGTAAGGACGTCTTTGGGACAGCCTATCAGCTGGCATTGGAACTGCTGGCCGAGCCCACAACCCAAGAAGAAGTGGATCAAGCGGCTGTGGCGCTGCACAATGCGATGTTAGATCTGCGTTTAAAACCCAACAAGGATGCTTTACTTGAATTGGTAAAAAAGGCGGAAAGTATCGATCTTGACCTGTATACTCAGGAAAGCGCTCAGGTGGTTCGTGAGACGTTGGCGGCTGCTAAGGCAGTTTTGGAAGACACACAAGCAACACAGGAACAGGTCGATAATGCGAAAAATACATTGCAGGCCGCTCTTGACAACTTAGATAAGAAACCGGATAATCCTCAAGGCAGTACCGCAACAGGCGATAGCTTCCCGTACTGGGCACTGTCCTTAACGGGTGCTGCACTGTTAACCGTTTTTATCTTGGTTCGTAAAAGAAGAGCTTGTTAAGCTTTCCGAGATATATAAACCAGTGACCTAGCAAAACGTGATCCTTATCTTAAAATGAATAGACAAACCCTCTTGCGATCGGCTATTAATAAGCAAGAGGGTTTTGCTATGGGCAAAAGGTCTATATATTGAAAACCAGGTAATGCCAGGGATAATCCACAGGCCACCGACTCTCCTGATGAAATTGAATCGACAATCAGAAAAGGAGAAATGGCATGGGACTTAATTAAGATGGCAGGGGGTCCTCTGCTCTTTTATGATTATGGGAAGTTTAATCCATATCGGCAATTGCGTGTAAGGAGAGGCTCCTATTCTATATCATGGTAATCGATATGATATCTATATTCTTTGACAAATGGTTCCACGGCTAAATTTAAGAACGGAAATCGTTTCGAATCAAATTGTGAAACGAAAAAAAGTATGCTATAATAACTTGCAGTTTATGTGCATTGCTTGTACTTTATTTGATTGGTAATAAAATTTAATTGCAGGGGGCCCGGAAAATCAAAGCTATTGCGGCTGGTTTAAAATGAATTATCTTTTGTTAACCGCCTGCCCAGTTGACAAGCGGCCGTTAATTGAAATCAAACTTTTGAAAGTGGAGCTATTTTTAGTAGGATTTTTGATGCCGCACCCAAGGAACAAGCGCATGTATGATCTAAAAATATGGGAGTGACAACATGGTTTTAAAAGAGAAACTCGAACAGATTTTGCTAAATGTACAGAAGCCCGCCCGCTACATAGGCGGGGAGATGAATTCCGTCCAAAAGGACCCTTCCCAAGTAGATGTCCGTTTTGCCTTTTGCTTCCCTGATGTTTATGAAGTGGGTATGTCACATTTGGGGATGAAAATCCTTTATAGCCAGCTCAATAGCAAACCGTATATTTGGTGTGAACGGGTATTTGCCCCTTGGGTCGATATGGA